>NZ_JBSGFD010000042.1:0-53468 GCF_053603215.1 Kitasatospora sp. NPDC004240
AAGGCGGACCATCCCGCCGCGCACGGGGCTCACGCCTCCGGGTACCTGCGGGGGGTCCAGACCACGTCGGGGTTGGTGCCGCGGGGGTGGTGGCGGGTCTGCGAGGAGCCGATGAGCAGGATCGTCCGCATGTCGATCTGGGCGGGGTCGAGCTCGCCGAGGCGCACGGTGCGGACCCGCTCGGTCGGCCCGCCGACGTCCCGGGCCATCACCACGGGGGTGTCCGGGCCGCGGTACTCCAGGAGCAGGTCGCGGGCGCGCCCCACCTGGGTGGTGCGGGACTGCGAGCCGGGGTTGTAGAGGGCGAGCACCAGGTCGGCCTCCGCGGCGGCGCGCAGCCGCTTCGCCACGACCTCCCAGGGCTTGAGCCGGTCGGAGAGCGAGACCACCGCGTAGTCGTGGCCGAGCGGCGCGCCGGCCCGGGAGGCGGCGGCGTGTGCGGCGGTCATGCCGGGCACGACCCGTACGGGCACCTCGCGGTACTGCTCCTCGCAGGCGACCTCCAGGACGGCGGTGGCCATGGCGAAGACGCCCGGGTCGCCGGAGGACACCACGGCCACCCGGTGGCCCCGGCGGGCGAGGTCGAGGGCGAACTCGGCGCGCTCGGACTCCACCTTGTTGTCGGAGCCGTGCCGCCGCTGGCCGGGGCGCTCGGGCACCCGGTCCAGGTAGGTGGTGTAGCCGACCAGGTCGGTGGCCTCGGCCAGGGCGCCGCGCGCCTCGGGGGTGAGCCAGAGCGGGCCGGCCGGGCCGGTGCCGATGACGGTGACGCTGCCCGTGCCCTCCGGCACGGGCGCCGGGGCCTCCAGCGGCGCGACCTTGCTGGGCAGCACGGCCACCGAGAAGTACGGCACGGAGTCGGCGTCCACCTCGGCCAGCGGCAGGGTGCGCTCGCCGTCCATGAACGCCCGCTCGACGTACCGGGCGTCGGCGAGCCGGCCGGCCCGCTCCAGGGCGCGGCGCACGGTGGGGAAGGTGCGGCCGAGCTTCATGATGACGGCCGAGTCGGCGGAGGCGATCCGCGCGGTCAGCTCCTCCTCGGGCAGCGTGCCCGGGATGATCGTCAGGGTCTCCTCGGCCTCGGTGAGCGGCTGCCCGAGCCGGGCGGCGGCGGCGCTGACCGAGGTCACGCCGGGCACCACCTCGGTCGGGTAGCGGTGCGCGAGGCGCTTGTGCATGTGCTGGTAGGAGCCGTAGAACAGCGGGTCGCCCTCGGCGAGCACGACCACGTTCCGGCCGGCGTCCAGGTGGGCGGCGAGCCGGGCGGCGGCCTCCTCGTAGAAGTCGTCCAGCGCGCCCCGGTAGCCGCCGGGGTGGTCGGTGGTCTCGACCGTGATCGGGTAGACCAGCTTCTCCTCGATCTGGCCGCCGGTCAGGTAGCGCTCGGCGATCGAGCGCGCGATGGAGCGGCCGTGCCGGGCGCTGTGGTACGCGACCACATCGGCCTTGCCGATGAGGTCGGCGGCGCGGACGGTGATCAGGTCCGGGTCGCCGGGGCCCAGTCCGACGCCGTACAGCCGGCCCGTGCCGCCATTCTGACGCTCCGTCACTCTTCCTCACTCGCAATCGCGTTGATGGCGGCGGCGGCGATCGCGCTGCCGCCGCGGCGGCCGCGAACCACCAGGTGCTCCAGGCCGGCGGGGTGCTCGGCCAGGGCCTGCTTGGACTCGGCGGCCCCGATGAAGCCGACCGGGACCCCGATCACCGCGGCCGGGCGCGGGGCGCCCGCCTCGATCATCTCCAGCAGCCGGAACAGCGAGGTCGGCGCGTTGCCGACGGCCACCACCGCGCCCTCCAGCCGGGGCAGCCACAACTCCATGGCGGCGGCGCTGCGGGTGTTGCCCATCCGCTGCGCCAGCTCGGGCACCGAGGGGTCGGTGAGGGTGCAGATGACCTCGTTGTCCGCCGGCAGCCGCTTGCGGGTGACCCCGCTGGCCACCATGTTGACGTCGCAGAGGATCGGCGCACCGGCGTGCAGCGCGGCGCGCGCGGAGGCGACCACGCCGGGCGAGTACACCAGGTCCTCGACCAGGTCGGTCATGCCGCAGGCGTGGATCATCCGCACGGCGACCCGGGACACGTCCGCGGGCAGCGCGGCCAGGTCGGCCTCGGCCCGGATGGTGGCAAAGGACTGGCGGTAGATGGACGCGCCGTCCTTCTCGTACTCGATCACTTCGTGGTCCTCCGGGCCTCGGCGACCGCCTCGGCCATCTCCTCGTTCGTCACGTCCACGGCGGCGCGCTGCCCCGCCGGGACGCCTTCCACCGTCACCCGGTACCCCTGCCCGGTCGCCAGCACGTCCACCCACCGTCCGGCGGGATGTCCGCAACGCCGCTCGCAGCCCGACCAGTGCACCGGCAGGCCGCCGGTCGGGGCGGCGGCCAGCGCCCGGGCCGCGTCGGCCCGGACGTCGGCCAGGGACGACGCGCACTGCGGCGCCCCGGTACAGGCGGTGGCCCGCTCCCACGCGGGGTCGGACACCGTCCGGAAACCCGCCGCGGCCAGGTCGGCGAGCCGCTCGGCGCCGGCGCCGGGCAGCACCACCCCCCGCCACGGGGTGAGCCTCAGCTCGCCCTCGGCGGCGTCGGCCAGCACCCGCCACTGGGCGGAGGTCGCCGGCCCGAAGCCCTGGGCGACCGAGAGGCCGCCCGGCACCGCGCCCAGCACCGGCGGCGCGCCGGGGAACTCAGGCAGCGTCACGGTGCCGGCCGGCAGCAGGTCCGGCACCTCCCGCAGGTGCCAGGCCTGGCGGCCGGTGGCGCGCAGCGCGGCCAGGAAGTCGTGGGCGGCCGCCAGCGCGGCGTCCACGGCCCGGTCGGCCGGGACGGGCCGGGCGGCGGCCGAACGGGCCAGCCGCAGCAGGGCCGTGCCGTCCGGGCCTGCGATCAATGTCACATCGGCGTTCAGCGCGGCCACGTCGCCGCGTCCGTCGTCCAGCGCGAACAGGAACTTGCCGGACAGCGCGGCCGCCCACGGGCTCGCGCAGAGCCCGGCGTCCAGCTCCCGCGCCCAGGCCCGCACATCGGCGTGGCCGCCGGCCGGACCGGGCGAGGCGACGATGTTGCGCACCCGCTCGTGGGTGTCGGAGGGCAGCAGCCCGACGGCCCGCAGCCGCCCGGCGAGTTCGCCGCCGCAGTCCGAACCGAGGCCGCGCAACTGGACGTTGCCGCGGGAGGTGATCTCCACGTGGCCGTCGCCGAGCGCCTGCGCGGCGTCGGCCAGCGCGAGCGCCTGATCCCGCGTCAGCAGCCCGCCGGGCAGGCGGACCCGGGCCAGCGCGCCGTCGGCGGCGGTGTGCAGACGAAGGGCCCCCGGGCAGGCGTCCGCACGGGCCCGGTCTGGCGGCGCGGCGCCCGGCACGGCGGCGTCGGGTTCGGGTGGCATGGCGGCGAGCATACAGATGATCCGATGGGCTGCCTCCGTACCGTCGCTCACACCCCCGACCGGCCCGACCGGCACTCCCCCGGGCCGTCCGGACCCCGTACGATGCTGCCGGGCGGCCCCGCGGCCGCCCGCACGCCAGCGACGGCGCAGGGGAGGAAACCGGTGCAAACCCGGTGCGGTCCCGCCACTGTGACCGCGGTTCACCGGAACACCGGGGAGCCGCGGGAGCCAGGAACTCCTGCCGTCCTCCACCGGCCCGGGGCGCGGACCCCGAGGAAGGCTTGAAGCCATGCGCCGCCGCATGCCCGCGCTCGCGGTCCTGTCCACCGTGACTCGCCCGCTCGCCTCCGGGCGCTCGGACCCGCCGTCGACGATCGCCCTCCCTGCCCGCCACCGGGCAGGAGGGGCCCACGCTCCGGCACTCCTTCCTTCGTCAGTCGCTTGTCACTCGTCACTTTCAACGCCGGCGCGCCCTTCGGCTCGGGGCGGCTCCGAGGCCGGGAGGGCCTTCGCATGATCCTGCTGCTGTCGACGTCCGACACCGACCTGCTCAGCGCCCGCGCCGCCGAAGGTGCGGTCCGTTACCGCCTCGGCAACCCGGCCCGGCTGACGCCCGAGGACCTGCCCGACCTGCTGGAGGGCACCGACCTGGTCGTGGTCCGCCTGCTCGGCGGCCGCCGCGCCTGGCAGGAGGGCCTGGACGCGCTGCTGGCCGGCCCCCGCCCGGTCGTCGTGCTGACCGGTGAGCAGGCCCCCGACGCCCAGCTGATGGAGCTGTCCACCGTCCCCGCCGGCATCGCCGCCGAGGCGCACGCCTACCTCGCCCACGGCGGCGCGGCCAACCTCGCCGAGCTGGCCGCCTTCCTCTCCGACACCGTGCTGCTCACCGGCCACGGCTTCGCCCCGCCCGCCTCCGCGCCGGCCTGGGGCCCGCTGGAGCGCGAGGCCCGGACGACCGAGGGCCCGAGCATCGCGGTGCTCTACTACCGCGCCCACCACATGAGCGGGAACACCGCCTTCGTCGAGACCCTCTGCCGGGCCGTCGAGGACCAGGGCGCGCGGGTGAGGGCGTACTACTGCGCCTCGCTGCGCGGCGCCGAGCCCGAGCTGCTGGCCGCCCTCGGCGAGGCCGACGCCATCGTCACCACCGTGCTCGCCGCCGGCGGCACCCGCCCGGCCGACGCCCAGGCCGGCGGGGACGAGGAGGCCTGGGACGCGGGCGCGCTGGCCGCGCTGGACCGCCCGATCCTCCAGGCGCTCTGCCTGACCTGGTCGCGCGCCCAGTGGGAGGCCAGCGACGACGGCCTCTCCCCGCTGGACACCGCCACCCAGATCGCCGTGCCGGAGTTCGACGGCCGCCTGATCACCGTCCCGTTCTCCTTCAAGGAGCTGGACGAGGACGGCCTGACCGTCTACGCCGCCGACCCCGAGCGCGCCGCCCGGGTGGCCGGCGTGGCCGTCCGGCACGCCCGGCTGCGGCACGTCCCGGCCGCCGAGCGCCGGCTCGCCCTGGTGCTCTCCGCGTACCCGACCAAGCACGCCCGGGTCGGCAACGCGGTCGGCCTGGACACCCCGGCCAGCGCCGTGCGCCTGCTGGAGCGGCTGCGCGAGGAGGGCATGGACCTCGGCACCGGGCTGCCGGGCCTCGACGTCACCGGCGACGAGGACACCCACGAGGGCGACGCCCTGATCCACGCGCTGATCGCGGCCGGCGGGTACGACCAGGACTGGCTGACCGAGGACCAGCTCGCCCGCAACCCGGTGCGCATCCCCGCCGCCGACTACCGCCGCTGGTACGCCGGGCTGCCGCAGGGGCTGCGCGAGCAGGTCGAGGAGCACTGGGGCCCGGCGCCCGGCGAGCTGTACGTCGACCGCTCGCAGAACCCGGACGGCGACATCGTGCTCGCCGCGATCCGCTCCGGCAACCTGCTGGTCCTCATCCAGCCGCCGCGCGGCTTCGGCGAGAACCCGGTCGCCATCTACCACGACCCGGACCTCCCGCCCTCCCACCACTACCTCGCCGCCTACCGCTGGATCGAGGCGGCCCAGGAGGACGGCGGCTTCGGCGCCCACGCGGTCATCCACCTGGGCAAGCACGGCAACCTGGAGTGGCTGCCCGGCAAGACCGCCGCGCTGTCCGCCGAGTGCGGCCCGGACGCCGTCCTCGGCGACCTGCCGCTGATCTACCCCTTCCTGGTCAACGACCCGGGCGAGGGCACCCAGGCCAAGCGCCGCGCCCACGCCACCCTGGTCGACCACCTGGTGCCGCCGATGGCCCGCGCCGACTCCTACGGCGACATCGCCCGCCTGGAGCAGCTGCTCGACGAGCACTCCAACATCGCCGCGATGGACCCGGCCAAGCTGCCGGCGATCCGCGCCCAGATCTGGACCCTGATCCAGGCCGCCAAGCTCGACCACGACCTCGGTCTGGAGGAGCGGCCCGAGGACGACGGCTTCGACGACTTCCTGCTGCACGTCGACGGCTGGCTCTGCGAGGTCAAGGACGCCCAGATCCGCGACGGCCTGCACGTGCTCGGCCAGGCCCCGAGCGGCACCGACCGGGTCAACATCGTGCTGGCCATCCTGCGCGCCCGCCAGATCTGGGGCGGTGTCAGCGCGCTGCCCGGCCTGCGCGAGGCGCTCGGCCTGGACGAGGCCGCCCTGACCCTGGGCGCCACCGACGCCGCCGAGGCCAGGGCCCGCGCCCTGGTCGAGGCGATGGAGGCCGCGGACTGGGCGCCCGAAGCGGTGGCGAAGGTCGCCGAGGGCCTGCCGGAGGCCGTCCACGAGGTGCTGGCCTTCGCCGCCACCCAGGTCGTGCCGCGCCTGGCCGCCACCACCGACGAGCTGGGCGCCGTGCTGCACGCGCTGCGCGGCGGCTTCGTCCCGGCCGGGCCGTCCGGCTCGCCGCTGCGCGGCCTGGTGAACGTGCTGCCGACCGGCCGCAACTTCTACTCGGTCGACCCCAAGGCCGTCCCCTCCAAGCTGGCGTGGGAGACCGGCCAGGCGCTCGCCGCCTCGCTGGTCGAGCGCTACCGGGCCGACAACGACGGCGCCTACCCGCCCTCGGTGGGCCTGTCGCTGTGGGGCACCAGCGCGATGCGCACCGCCGGCGACGACATCGCCGAGGCCTTCGCGCTGCTGGGCGTGCGCCCGGTCTGGGACGACGCCTCGCGCCGGGTCACCGGTCTGGAGGCGATCGGCCCGGAGGAGCTGGGCCGTCCGCGCATCGACGTCACCCTGCGCATCTCCGGCTTCTTCCGGGACGCCTTCCCGCACGTGGTCGCCCTGCTGGACGACGCCGTCCGGCTGGCCGCCGCCCAGGAGGAGGCGGACGCGGACAACTACGTGCGCGCCCACGTCCAGGCGGACCTGGCGGTGCACGGCGACGAGCGCAAGGCCACCGTCCGCGTCTTCGGCTCCCGCCCGGGCACGTACGGGGCCGGCCTGCTCCAGCTGATCGACAGCCGCGACTGGCGCACCGACGCCGACCTGGCCGAGGTGTACACGGTCTGGGGCGGCTACGCGTACGGGCGCGGGCTGGACGGGCGGCCGGCGCGCGAGGAGATGGAGACCGCGTACAAGCGGATCACCGTCGCCGCCAAGAACACCGACACCCGCGAGCACGACATCGCCGACTCGGACGACTACTTCCAGTACCACGGCGGCATGGTCGCCACCGTCCGGGCGCTCACCGGCAAGGCCCCGACCGCGTACATCGGCGACTCGACCCGCCCGGAGACCGTCCGGACCAGGACGCTGACCGAGGAGGCGGCCCGGGTCTTCCGCGCCCGCGTGGTCAACCCGCGCTGGATCGAGGCCATGCGCCGGCACGGCTACAAGGGCGCCTTCGAGATGGCGGCGACCGTCGACTACCTGTTCGGCTACGACGCCACCACGGGCGTGGTCGCCGACTGGATGTACGAGAAGCTGACCGAGGAGTACGTGCTGGACCCGGTCAACCGGGAGTTCCTGGCCGGCGCCAACCCGTGGGCGCTGCACGGCATCAGCGAGCGGCTGCTGGAGGCGGCCTCGCGCGGGCTGTGGGAGAAGCCGGACCCGGCGCTGATCGAGCAGCTCCAGGCGGCGTTCCTGGAGACCGAGGGCGACCTGGAGGGCGGCGAGGGCTGATCCCCGCCTCCCGTCGTGGACGGGCCGCGTGCCGCCGGGCGCGCGGCCCGTCGGCGTTCCCGGGGCGTACGCCGGGGCGCGGTCACCGGAGAGGACCGGCCCCGCCGGCGCGCGGGCCGTCGGAGAAACCCGGCGCCCACCGGCGCGCGGCCTGTTCACCCGCCCGGCCCGAGCGGACAATCGGAGCGTGCCATTCCGACGCGCCCTCGCCCAGCCCGCCCGGTACGCCGCGCTCGCCTCCGGCGCCCTCCCGGTGCTCGCCTTCCCCGCTCCCGGCCAGGCCTGGTTCGCCTGGATCGCCCTCGTCCCCGGACTGCTGCTGATGCAGCGCGCGCCCAGCGGGCGGGAGGCGGCGGTGCGCGGCTGGTGGTTCGGCGCCGGCTTCATCCTGGTCGCCATGTACTGGCTGGTGCCCTCCATCGGCCCGGGCCTGCTGCCGCTCGCCCTGCTCTTCGGCTCCCTCCAGGCCGGCGTCGGCCTCGCCGTGTGGGCGCTGCTGCACCGGCCGCCGACCCCCGCCCGGGCCGCCGCCGCGCTGCTCGTCGTCCCCGCCGTCTGGCTGACCACCGAGTACGCCCGCTCGCTGCCCGCCCTCGGCGGCCCCTGGGCCCTGCTCGGCGCCACCCAGTGGCAGCACCCCACCGTGCTGGCGCTGGCCTCGGTCGGCGGGGTCTGGCTGATCAGCGCCGCCGTCGTCGCCGTCAACACCGGCGTCCTGATCGCGCTGACCGCCGCGCCCTGGCGCCCCCGCGCGCTGGCCGCCGGCGCCACGGTGCTGATCCTGCTGGCCGGCCCGCTGCTGTTCGCCCTGCGCCCCGCGCCCGCCCCCGCCGGGTACGCGACCGTGGCGCTCGTCCAGGCCGGGGTGGTCGAGGACCCGGCGGAACGCTTCGAGGCCAGCGCCCGCGCCACCGAAGCCCTCGCCGGGCAGCCGCTCGACCTGGTCGTCTGGGGCGAGAGCAGCACCACCACCGACCTGCAGCGCGACACCGCGGTGCTGGACCGGCTGCGCGCCCTGTCCCTCACCGTCGGCGCGCAGCTGCTGGTCAACGAGGACGCCCGGACCGCCGACGGCCGGATCTCCAAGGACGCCGTGCTGATCGGCCCGGACGGCATCCTCGACCGCTACCGCAAGATCCGCCTGGTGCCCTTCGGCGAGTACATCCCGCTGCGCCCGGCGCTCGGCTGGCTGGCCGGGATCTCCCGGGCGGCCGGCGAGAACCGGCTGCCCGGCACCGGCTTCCACCCGCTGCCCGCCGTCGGCCGGGCCGGCGCGCCGCTGCCCGTCGGCACCCTGATCTGCTTCGAGTCGGCCTTCCCCGACATGGCCCGCACCGCCGCCCGCGAGGGCGCCCGGGTGCTCGTCTACCAGTCCTCGACCTCGACCTTCCAGTCCACCTGGGCCCCCGAGCAGCACGCCTCGCTGGCCGCCCTGCGCGCCGCCGAGACCGGCCGCCCCGCCGTGCAGGCCGCGCTCACCGGCGTCTCCGCCGCCTTCGACCCGCAGGGCCGCGAGCTCGCCCGGCTCGGCACCGACGCGCACGGCGCGCTCACCGTACGACTGCCGCTCACCGCGCCCGGCACCCTCACCTGGTACGACCGGCTGGGCGACGTGGTGCCGCAGGCCGCGCTCGTGGTCACCGCCGGCGCGGCGGCCTTCGGACTGCGCCGCCGCCACCGGCCGGCGGCGCGGCCGGCCGATCAGCCCTCCGTACCCGCCGGGTAGACCCCGAACGCCGCCCCCTGCGGGTCGCGCAGGACCGCGATGCGCGGCCCGCCGGGGACGTCGGTGGGCGGCATCATCACGTCCGCGCCCAGGTTGCCCGCCCGGAACGCGGTCACGTCCACGTCCGCCACCGAGAAGTACGGCAGCCAGTGCGGCGGCACCTGGGGCGGGAAGCGGTCGTCCATGGTCATCATCCCGCCGAAGTCCAGCCCCTCCAGACCCCACTGGGTGTACGAGTCGGAGGGGTTGACCGTCCAGCCGAGCACCGCCGGGTAGAACGCCTTCGCGCCCTCGGCGTCCCGGGTCAGCAGTTCCACCCAGCCGAGCGCGCCCGGCGCGTTGAACACCCCGGCGCCGGCCAGCTCCGCGCCCTGCCAGAGCCCGAACACCGCGCCGGAGGGATCCGCGGCGATCACGAAGCGGCCCCAGTCCAGCGCCGGCGACGGCGGCACGATCAGCCGCCCGCCCGCCGCGGTGACCCGGACGGCCGCCGCCTCGACGTCGTCCACCGCGAAGGAGACCGTCCAGGCGGTCGGCTGCTCGGGCCCCATCAGCGGGGTGACCGAGGCGGCCATCGCCCCGCCCAGCTTCATGAAGGTGTAGCCGCCGGCCTCGGGCCGCTCGTCGGTCTCGGGCCGCCAGCCGAACAGCTCACCGTAGAACCGCCTGGCGAGGGTCGGCTCACTCGTGCCCAGCTCCACCCAGCAGGGGCCGCCGGTCCTCAGGTCGTCGAACTTCATCGGGTCGGTTCCGTTCTCCCGTGGTGCTGTCCGGTTCCGGGCTCTGGGGTTCTGGGGTTCTGGGGTTCTCAGGCGATGTCCAGGACGAGCTTCCCCCGGACGTGCCCCGACTCCACCAGCGCCATCGCCTCCGCCGCGTGCGCCAGCGGGTAGCGGCCGGTGATGTGCGGGTCCAGCTCGCCGGCGGCCACCAGGGCGGCGAGCGCCGCCAGGCTCTGCGAGGTGGTGCTCCGGGTGATGTACCGCCCGCCCAGTTCGGTGGCGGTCGCCGGGTCGACGGTGCTGACCAGCCGTCCCCGGTCGGCCAGGGTCCCGACGGCGTCGCGCAGGTCCTCCCCGCCGATCAGGTCGAGGATCCCGTCCACCCCGTCGGGCGCCGCCGCCCGGATCCGCTCGGCCACCCCCGGGCCGTACCGCACCTGCGTCGCGCCCAGCGACTCCACGAAGGCCCGCTTGGCGTCGCTCGCCGTCCCGATCACCCGGATCCCGAGGCTGCGGGCGATCTGCGCCGCCGCGCTGCCCACACCACCCGCGATCCCGAGGATCAGCAGCGTCTGCCCGGAGCCGAGCCCGATGTCCCGTACGCCGTCGTCCGCGGTCGCCGCCGCCACCGGCAGCGCGGCCGCCTGGGCGAAGGACACGCCCTCGGGCTTCAGCGCGGTCAGCCGGGTGATCAGCAGCGCCTGCTCGGCGAAGGCGCCCTCGGCGGTGGTCCCGAACACCTCGTCGCCCGGGGTGAAGCCCTCCACCCCCGGCCCGACCTGCTCGATCACACCCGCCGCCTCCGAGCCCATCACCGCCGGCAGCTCGCGGTCCCGCCCGTACGTCCCCTGCCGGAGCTTCCAGTCGAACGGGTTCACCCCGGCCGCCCGGACGGCGATCCGCACCTGGCCCGCCGCCGGCTCCGGCGCCGGCCGGTCCAGGAACTCCTGGGTCTCCGGCCCGCCGTAGTCGACGAATCCGAACGCCTTGGACATCGTTGATCGCACTCCCTCGGGTAGGCGGCACACCCCCGGGGCCCAGCATGCGGCCCCCGCCCGCCCCGGGCCGCCCGCTGCTGCGCCGAACGGGGGCGGGCGCTGCCGGTGGCGGGGCCGGCGGGCGCCGGACCGGCGGGCCCGTCCCGCTCCACGCCGACCGTGACGGCGGAGGCCCGGTCGACGGGCCGGCCCACCTGGCCGTCCGGGGCTGCTCCGGGGTTGCTCCGGGGCTGCTCCGGGGACGGAGAAACCCCTGCGGGCCGGGTCAACTCCTGTGCCATGCTGGCGGTATGACGACCACCAGGGAACACGTCCGTCGCAGCTACGACACCGTCGCCGAGGAGTACCGCCGCCGCATCGGTGACGAGCTCGCCGGCAAGCCGCTCGACCGCGCGCTGCTCGCCGCGCTCGTCGAGGACGTGGAGCCCGGGGACTCGGTGGCCGACCTGGGCTGCGGGCCCGGCCACGTGACCGGCTGGCTCGTGGAGCGGACGGCCGGGCGCGGGGTGGACGTGGTGGGTGTCGACCTGTCGCCCGGGATGGTGGAGGTGGCCCGGCGGGAGCACCCGGAGGCCGACTTCCGGGTCGGTGACCTGCTGGAACTCCCGGCGAAGGACGGCGAGTTCGCCGCCGCCGTCGCCCTCTACTCGGTGATCCACCTCGCACCCGGCGAACTCGGCCGGGCGTTCGCCGAACTGCGCCGCGTCCTGCGCCCCGGCGGCCGGGCGCTGGTCTCCTTCCACATCGGCGCGGAGGTCCGGCACCTGGACGAGTGGTGGGGCCACCCGGTGGACGTGGACTTCCACTTCCTCGACGTCGGGAACGTGACCGCGGAGCTGACGGCCGCCGGCCTCGCCGTCGAGGCCCGCCTGGAACGCGAGCCCGGCCCGGACGAGGCGCAGACCCGCCGGGCGTACCTGCTGGCCCGCCGCACCGACTGAGCGGCACGGCGGGCCGGGCTTCACGGCGGTCCGAGCTGAACGGCGGGGCTCAGACCTCCCGCTCCACCGGGATCCACAGCTGGGCCTCGGCCTGCGAGCCGTCCGCGGACAGCGCCGTCCGCAGCAGCTCCGGACCCGGCCGGCTGCGGTACGGGTTCGACGGGAACCACTCGGTGAACACGTCCCGCCACAGGTACTGCAGGGCCTGCGGGAACGGCCCCGAACCGTCGAACACCGCCCAGGCGCCCGCCGGGACCTCCAGCACGTCCAGGTCCCCGTCCACCGCGCCCTCCGGACCGGCCACCACCGCGTGGTAGTAGTCCAGTTCGGTGCCCTCGGCGCGGCTCGCGTCGAAGTCCGCGACCACCGACACGATCCCGCCCGGTTCGCCCGCCGACAGCGCGGCGATCCGCCCGACCGTCTCCGGCGGAATGCCCCGGATGAACGCGGCGATCGCCGGGTTCACCCCCTCGTGCACCAGCGGCACCCGAGCCTTCAGGCCGACCACCCGGAACGCGTCCCGCTCCACGAGTCGGTACTCCATGCTGCTACTCCCCTCGATGATGAGCCGGAAGGACATCCGGGGCTGGGAGGTCAGCACCGCCCCCGCCCGCCGGGCCTCCCCCGGGCCGACCCCGTGCACCGCACGGAACGCCCGGGCGAAGGCCTCGCCGGAGGTGTAGCCGTAGCGCACCGCGATCTCCAGCAGCGTCCGCTCCCCCGCGAGCACCTCGGCGCCCGCGACGGTCAGCCGCCTGCGCCGGACGTACTCGGAGAGCGGCATCCCGGCGAGCGCCGAGAACATCCGCCGGAAGTGGTACTCCGACGTGAGAGCGATCCGCGCCAGCTCGGCGCCGTCGATCCTCCCGTCCAAGTGCCGCTCGATGTGCTCCATGGCCTGGTTGAGGCGCTCCAGCATCCCTGCCCCCGTCCTTCCCTTACCGATCACCACCGTAGGGAGGACCCACCCTGCCGCACCCGACATCCTCTGCCCGGAACGGTCGGGTCAGGGCTTGTCTGACAATTCGCGTCGGATGAGCGCGCGGCGGTGGGGTGCGTGCATCGCAAGGCGGAGGTGGGGGCACCTCCCGGCCGGAGGCTGGGGGCGGAGTCCATGCGGTGGGGGCACCTCCCGGCCGAAGGCTGGGGGAGTGCGTGCCCTGGGGGCACCTCCCGGCCGAAGGCTGGGGGAGCGTCGCGCGCCTGGCGGGAATTGTCAGACAAGCCCTAAGCTGCACGCCATGTCCACCCCGCATGACCAGCACGATCACACCTGCACCTGCTGCGGCGCCGCGCAGGACGGCCCCCCGATGTCGTACGGCGCCCCCGCGCCCGCCGCCTGGAAGTCCCGCTACAACCTGCGCCGGGACAGCGAGCTGACCCCCGACCAGTGCGTCATCAAGGACAGCCACTTCTTCGTGCACGGGCTGATCGAGATCCCGGTGCACGACAGCCCGGACGGCGAGCCGTTCTCGTGGGGCGTGTGGGTGTCGCTGAGCGAGGCCAACTTCGGCCGGATGCACGACCTGTGGGAGAGCCCCGAGCGCGAGCAGGAGCTGCCGTACTTCGGCTGGCTCTCCACCGAGCTCTCGCTCTACCCGGAGTCGACGATCAACCTGAAGACCAACGTCCACACCCGGGCGGTCGGCCTGCGTCCGCTCGTCGAGCTGGAGCCGACCGACCACCCGCTCGCGGTGGAGCAGCGCGAGGGCATCACCATGGCGCGGGTGCGGGAGTTCGCCTCCCTGCTGCTGCGGGGCTGAACCCCCGGGGGCCGCCCGACCCCGGGGGCCGCTCAGGAGCCGTCGGCGCGCACCGCGTAGACGTAACGGCTCCCCGCGTACTCGCTGAGGTTCCAGACCACCGACTCGGCGTACTTCCAGGTCGTGGTGGCCGAGCTGTGGAAGCTGAGGTCCTCGCAGCCGACCGCCAGCCGGCCGACGGTGGAGGGCGTGTCGGCGCCCGAGGCCACCGCGCGCAGGGAGCCGTTGCCGGAGCCGTTGCTGGTGGCCAGGTAGTGCCTCTTCTGCTGGGACACCACGCCCTGGATCTTGCCCTGCTTCACGGTCACCGCCTCGGAGGCCGTGGTGGAGCCGAGCCTGCGGGTGGTGTGGTCGAGGTCGAAGCGGACCACCTTGGGCGTGGTGATCTTCGTACCGTCGCCGTTCCACCCGGTGCCCGCGTAGTCGACGACGGGGTTGGCGAGGTCGACCGCGTACTCGCTGACGGTGAGGCTGTCGGGCGTGGAGGCCCGGTCCAGTCCGAGGCAGGAGTAGCGCAGCAGCGTGCCGGTGTTGTCGTACGCGCCGCTCTGCGGGAGGACGTAGCGGTAGTCGTAGGCGTAGTACTTGCCGTCGGCGTCGAGGCCGCAGACGTCCGGCTTGCCGGAGCTCACCTCGAAGATCGTGTCGAGGTCGAAGACGCGCAGGCCCTTGGTGGTGTCCACCATGTAGAGCAGGTTGCCGTACCAGAGGATCCCGCCCGCGTGCCGCTGCACGGGCGCGTAGCCGTACGCGCCGGAGGCGGTCTTCACCGGCTCCACCAGCAGCACGTGCCGGTACTTGGGGGCGGTCGGAGTGGTGAAGTCCACGAAGGAGACCCGGACACCCTTGTTGATCGCGAAGTCGGGGGTGCCGTCCCCGTCCGGGTCGGTGTCGAAGTACCAGGAGACCAGGACCACCCGCTTCCCGCCCCACACCCCGGAGCCGAGCGCGTCCGCGCTGGTGGTGACGCCCTGCGGCATCCACTCCGCCACCCCCTGGTCCCCCGGGTTCCAGGTGAAGCCGTCCTGGAACGCCTGCACCCCCGAGGGCGCCGAGGTCAGTCGCGCGGCGTCCCGGTTGGCGTTGGCCAGCACGTCGGCCACGGTGACCTTCGGCAGCCTGCCGGCCAGGCCGGCGGCGAGCGAGGCGTACGTCCCGTGGCCGTTGGACAGCCGCTCGGCGAGCGTGAACCGACCCGGCGTGATCGTCGCCGCCTCGGCCGCGGCCGGCGCGACCGCGGCCCCGGCGAAGGCGGCGAGGGGGGTGGCGGCGAGGCCCTTGATGATCGTCCTGCGTGACATGGTCATGGAGTCAGAACGTAGACGACCCGACCCGACGGGGAGGCCGGTTCAGCCGATGTGCGCGGAGTCTTCACCTGGCCCACGGAGTCCGCCGTCCTGGTCGGCGATCCCGGCCGGGACGGAGCCCGTTTGACGCGGGAGCGGGTCGGCCCCCATCGTTCGCCTCATGATCAGCACCCCCGCCGACGCATCGCCCGCCTCCGACGCATCGGACACCGCCGACGCCCCCGCAGACCCGCCCGTCGACCCGCCCGTCGAAACCGCCGCCGACCGGCTGAAGGCCCGTTGGACGGAGCCCGACGCCCCCGTGCCGCCGTGGTACCGGCGGGTGCGGCGACGGACCTGGATACGGGTGGGCGGTGCGGCCGGCGCGCTCGTGGCGGCGGGGACGCTGATGACGGTCCTGGGGCCGGACGATCCGGCGCGGTACCGGCTGGACCCGCCGCAGAGCATCGGCGAGCTCACCCGGGACCCCGACCCCCAGGGCCGGTTCGCGGCGATGGACCGGGAGATGTTCCCGGACCTGCCCGGCATGCTGCGCTTCCGGGAGCACTTCGTGACCGGCTACCGGGTGCCCGGCGCGGAGGAGGCGGACATCCTCGTGGTCGGTGCGACCGGTTCGTTCGCCGGTCCGGTCGAGGAACTGCACGGCCTGCTCTGGGCCTCGGCCGGGAACGAGGCCGCCCCCTCGCCGATGGCCGGCGACCCCTCCCCCAGGGGCTACGCCGTCTTCGACCCCGGCCCGCTCGGCGGCTACCTCAAGTGCGCGGCGCTCGGCACTGCGCCGAAGGTGACCCCGATCTGCGCCTGGGCGGACCAGAGCGGCACCACCCTCGGCAGCGTCAGCGACATCGGCCGGTACGGGACCGCTCTCGACCTCCCGGCGCTGGCCGAGCGCACCCGGACGATCCGCGCGGCGATGACCCATCGCGTCGAACCGTAGGGGGTCGGGCCACAGGGGGGCGGGCCGGGCCCGGGAACAGCCGGGCGGACACCGGTGTTCGGAGCGACGGCCGGACGGCCTCGATCATCCCAGTTGTTCAAATTGGAACGACCGGGTACGGTCAAGGCCCCGCCCGGCCCGACGACCACCGGAGGCCCCTCCATGCAGCAGCCCGGCACCGCCACCGTGCGCTCCCGCGTGCGCATCCCCCTGACGTTCCCGGACGGCTACCGCACCGAGGCCGAGGTGTTCACCTTCCACGGCCTCGCCGACGGCGCCGAGCACCTGGCCCTCGCCCTCGGCGACGCCAGGACCGCGGACGGCGCCGGGGCCGCGGACGGCACCGGGACGACCGGGGCAGGCACCGGGACGACCGGGGCCGCCGGCACCCCGCTGGTGCGGCTGCACTCGGAGTGCCTGACCGGCGACGTGTTCGGCTCCGACCGCTGCGACTGCGGGCCCCAGCTGCGCGAATCGGTGGAGAGCATCGCGCGGACCGGCGGCTACCTGCTCTACCTGCGGCAGGAGGGCCGCGGCATCGGCCTGTACAACAAGCTCGACGCGTACGCCCTGCAGGACTCCGGCCTCGACACCTACGACGCCAACACCGCCCTCGGCCTGCCCGAGGACGGCCGCGACTACACCGCGGCCGCCCAGATGCTCACCGCGCTCGGCGTTCCCGTCATCGACCTGCTGAGCAACAACCCCGACAAGGCCGCCCAGCTCGCCGCGCTCGGCATCGCCGTCGAGCGGCGGGTGCCCACGGGGGTCCACCTGTCGGAGAGCAACGTCCGCTACCTCCGCGCCAAGGTGGAGCGCACCGGCCACTCCATCGAGCTGTCCCGCCTCGTGGGCTGACGCGGCCCGGCCGACCGGGAGCGGTGCGCCCTACCCGCCCGCCGCGAGCGAGCGGGTGATCCGCCGCGAGGCGAAGCCCGTCCCGGCGACGAAGCGCATCAGCGGGCCGAAGGTGTCGGCCGCGGACAGGCCCGTGAAGTACAGGCCGGGGACGGAGGACTCGAAGCCGGCCGTGAGCCGCGGGGCGCCCCCGTTGCGGTGGGCGACGGCCCGGCGCAGCACGGGATCGAGGTGGTCGAGCCGGCCGACGTCCACCTGGTAGCCGGTGGCGACCAGCACCTGGTCGACGTCCAGCCGCTCGGTGGTCCCGCGCAGGTGGAGCCGGACCCGGCCGTCGGCGGCCTCGGCGGACAGCAGCTCGTGGCCGGTGAGCACCGGGAACCTGCCGGTCATCCGCTCGCGCAGCCACCAGCCGCCGGAGGGGCCGAGGATGGTGCGCACGAAGTGGGCCCGGGTGGCGTCGGGCAGGTGGCGGAAGGCGCCGGTGGCCCGGCTGAAGGCGGCGAAGGACCAGCCGGGGCCGAGCGGGGAGGCCGGTTTGGCCAGCCGGACGGGCCAGGGCCGCTCGCTCGGCAGGTCGCTGTCGGGCGGGTCCCCGAAGAGCAGCCGGGGTGCGCGGGCGACGAGGACGGGTTCGGCGCCGGCCTCGTGCATGAGGGTGGCGCTCTCCAGCGCGGACTGGCCGGCGCCGATCACCGCGACCCGCTGGCCGGCGAACTTCGCCAGGTCCGCGTGCTCGGAGGTGTGCGAGGCGAGGCCGGCGCCGACCAGCGGCAGCAGTTCGGCGGGGATCCGCGCGTACGGGGGGAAGCCGCTGGCGAGGACGACGGCGCGGGCGGTGAACTCCTCGCCGGTGTCCAGTTCGAGCCGGTACCCGCCGGGTTCGCGCCCGCTGGCCGGGATCGGGGCGACCCGGAGCACGGCGGTCTGCTCGACCTCGGGCACGCACAGCCGCTGGAACCACTCGCCGTAGCGGACGAACTCGTCCAGCGGGATGACGTAGCGGTCGCCCACCGGCGGCAGGCCCTGGGCGGCGCGGAAGGCGTCGAGGCCGTACCGGCCGGCCGGGTCGGAGATCGAGGACGCCCGGGGGGTGGACTTCAGGAACATCCCGGCGGGCATCCGGGCCCGCCAGCTTCCCATCGGCACGCCCATGACGCGCACCGGCACGTCCCGGTTCTTCAGGTGTGCCGCGACGGACAGTCCGTACGGTCCCGCGCCGACCACGGCGACGGGGACACTCCTGGTTCCGATCATGACGAGCCTCCTATCGCTCGGGCGGATTCTCGGGGGGACCCCCGGAACGGCAGCCGGGCCGCCACCGGGGAGGACACCTGCCGGGCCACCCGCTGGATCGCCTGGCCGGTGAAGCGGACCGTCATCGCGGCCGCGGGGGCGGGGTCGTCGCGGCAGAGCCAGGCCCGTTCGGTGGACCGGCGGGGCCGCAGGTCGGCGGGCGGACGGCGGTCGTGCCACGTCCCGACGGCCGCGGAGAGCAGATCGAGCTGGCCGACACCGTAGTAGCGGCTCAGCTGCGGCCCGCGGGGCACCGGGCGGCCGGTCAGCGACAGGTGGAGGGCCCGGACGACGTCCACGCCGTCCACCGTCTCGAAGAGGCGGAACTGGGCGCCGGTGCGGGGGTTGAAGTCGAGCAGCTTGTACCGGCCGTCGCGCAGGTCCAGCCGCCAGTCCAGGTCGGCGATGCCGCTGAAACCGGTGGCGCGGCAGAGCCCGGCGGCCAGCTCGGCCAGCTCGGGGTTGGGCACCGCGACGGCACGGGTGGTGAAGCCGCCGGAGGTCGGGTACGAGCGCAGCTTCCGTCCGGTGAACACGGCCAGCGGTTCGCCGTCGGCGCCGCAGCACAGGTGCGTGATCCAGTGCTCGGTCCGCTCGTCCGGCAGGAACTCCTGGACGAGCACCGACAGCGGGCCCCGCGAGGGGCAGTGATCGAGCAGTTCGCCCTCGTCGCGCACGATCGTGGTGTGCCCGACCACCGGGTCGCTCAGCCGGGTGAACGGCGCCAGGTTCTTCAGCACCAGCGGGTAGCCGCAGGCGGCGGCGGCCTTCACCAGCTCGTCCCGGTCGCCCGGCGTGGCGCTGCGCGGCGTCGGGACGCCGTACCGCAGGCAGGTGGTGTGCAGCGTGCCCTTGTCGGCGAGCCGTCGTGGCAGCCCGGCCGGCACCGGCGGCAACAGGAAGTACGGCGCCAGGTCGTCGGCGTGCTCGGCGAGCAGCACGGCCGCCTCGTCGTCCGTGGGCACGGCGACGCTGCGGCGGCCGAACTCCCCGACGAGTTGCCGGCCGACGTCCCGGAAGGTCCCGACCAGGTGCTCGTCCGGCTCCCGGCCGCTGGTGGGGCGGACGATCGCCCGGGACAGGTAGCGCGAGAGCGCCGTCGGGGTCATCCGGTCCTCGACCATCGCCCGGACCGGGACTCCGGCCCGGCCCAGGGAGCGGACCACGCCGACCGGACCGTGCGCGAGTGGGTAGTGGCCCACCTTGACCAGCAGGACCGGAGTCTTCCGGTCGAGCTCGGGGCTGGTTCGGTTCACGGGATCCAACTCTCTCTCGTGTGGTGCCTCGCCGGTGTCCCGGCGTCCTCGGACGGGGTGGCCCCCGGGCCGGGTCAGTGCTGCCAGACCGCCACCCAGTCGACCTTCACCTGCGCCTCGTCGACGGTGGCGGGGGGTGACTGCTGGTAGCCGACGGCGAGATTGAGGATCAGCTCCATCGGCGTGTGCGGGATGGCGGCGGGGTCGGTCACCTGGAAGACCCGGACGCCGTCGACGTACCAGGTGACGGCGTCCGGCTCCCAGTCGAGCCCGAAGACGTGGTAGTCGGCGGCGAAGTCCGCCGGGCCGTGGGCGTAGTGGGCGTCGATGTTCGTGCCGTCGGCGGCCTCGGCGTGCAGGTTGAGGTCGACGTAGCGCTCGGTGTTGATGAACTCCGCCACGTCCAGCTCCGGCAGTCCGCCCCTGGTGGGGGCGGGGAGCAGCCAGAAGGCCGGGAACATGCCGAGCGACTTGTCGGTGGTCCGGATCGCGGCGGCGAAGTAGCCGTACGTGAAGGTCTTCTTCGGGGTGCCGTCCCACTGTTCGCGGCCGGTGGAGACCATCCCGGAGGTCCAGGGGTAGGTCTTCCCGTCGCTGCCCCGGGTGGGCGTGCGCTCCGCGGTGAGCGTGAGCACGCCGTCGGCGACCGAGACCTGCCCGGGGAGGTACCACTGGTCCTCGTGGTTGCCGGAGTTGGTGCAGCCGCGGACGTTCCAGTCGTAGCAGGTCACCCAGGTGGAACGGTCCAGGCCCGGACCGTTGAAGTCGTCACGGAAGGCCAGGTGCCACGGGCCGGTCGCCGGCGGCTGCTCCGCCCCCGTCGGCGCCAGGACGTCGGTGGGGTCCGCGGACGGGCCCGCGACCGAGTCGGTCCGGGGCTGGAACCGGGCGCCGGCGCTGACGCCGCTGGCCGCACCGCAGGCGGAGGCCAGGAGCAGCACGCCGGCCACCGCGAGGAGCCGCCACCGTGCCGGTCGGCGCTCGGCCGTACGGCCCTCGGACGGGCCGCCCCCGGCCGTACGACTCCCGGAGGAACGGCGCTCGGACCGCGCGCGCCCGAACGGCTTCGGGCGCCTGGGGCCGGTCCCGGGGACGGCCGGGACCCGGCGCGGGAGCAGCGTCAGGACGGTGGTGAGCACGGTGAGCGCCAGGACGGCCCGGACGGTGGTGAAGTTGTGGGTGAGGAACAGGGCCTCCACCGTGAGCGTGGCCATCGCCAGGCTCAGCGCCACGGTCAGCGACACGGCCGTCCAGCGGCCCGGCCCCCGGCACAGCCAGGACGGTCCCGGCCGGGCCCATTCCACGGCGGCCGTGCCCGGGCCGGCCAGGAGGAAGGCGGCCACCAGGACGACCCGCAGCGGGTTCCCGGCGGGGAGCAGCAGGGCCGCGAGGGCGATCCAGCCCGCCGCCGCCGGCAGCGCGCGCGGCAGGGTCCACGGTCGGACGGTCATGGCGTGCTCCCTCCGGACCGGGCGGGTACGGTGTCCCCGCCGTCGGGCTGGACGTACTGGTAGACGACGGCGTCCTCGTTGGAGAAGACCAGCCGCAGGTCGCGTTCGGCGGCGGCCGCGGCCACCAGGCCCCGTACCGCGGAGACCGGCAGCAGTCCGGTCAGCTCGCACTCGGCGAGCTGGGCCCTGGTGAGGATCAGATAGACGGGGCCGTACGGGTTGGGGTGCTCCAGCGTGGCCCGCAGGCCCTCGGCGGGGTCGGCCGCCAGGCGCTTCAGGTCGTCGGCGGAGGAGTCGCCGAGGACGAGCCGGTCGTGGTCGTCGTAGCGCATCTCGCCGCCCGGTTCGTTCGCGGTGAGCGAGATGACCCGGGACCCGGCCGGTGTGGAGCCCGTGACGTACCGGACCGCCGCGGCCTCCCCCGGGGTGAAGTAGTTCACCGCCTCCTTGCTGAAGTAGCCGAAGAGCGTTCCGGCGAGGAGGCCGAGCAGGATCACGGCGCACACGGCCGTCCGTACCGGGCCGACCGCCCGGCGGGCGGTGCCGCCGGACGCCGCACCGGCGCTGTCTCCGGGCGCCGCTCCGGCGGGGCGGGCCTTCGCCCGGTCGCCCCAGAGCAAGGTCGCGGCGAGCAGGGCGGCGGCCGGGAGGGCGAACAGGTAGGCCCGGAAGAGCATCTCCCCCTCGTAGGCGTTGGCCAGCAGCAACACGATCGGGGACAGCAGCAGCGGCAGCAGGCCCGCCCGGCGCACCCAGCGGTGGCGGACCGCGGCGGCGAAGGCGAGCAGGAAGACGGCCGCGGTCAGGCCGCGGTCGGCCCACGAGGCCAGGATCTGGCCGGGGGCGGCCTCGCCCAGCTTGGCGAAGCCGGAGACCGCGTTGTGGTCCGGCGAGTTGAGGGCGCCGACCAGGGTGTTCAGGTTCGCCGACACGAACCGCCGGGCGACGGTGGCGTCCCAGAGCACGGTCATCCCGACCACCGCGGCGAGCACCGGCAGCACGGTCCGGCGGTTGCGGCGCGCCAGGGACAGCAGGAGCAGGCTCATGGCCAGCATGATCGGGGTCAGCTGGTGCGAGGAGACGATCGCGGCGATCAGCACCAGCAGCAGGGCGAACGGCGCCGCCCGCCAGCCGCCGCGCGGCGGCACCTCGCGGACCGTCGACAGCGCCTGGGCACCGGTCGACCGCCTCCGGCCGCCCCGCTCGGGCCGTCCGGCCGTCCCGGGCGCGCGCCGTACGGCCAGCTGGCGCATGACCAGGGCGATCACGGTGACGTACAGCAGGTAGGCGAAGGCCTGGGGGGAGAAGTAGTCCTGGCCGACCCAGGCGGTGGAGAAGTAGAGCCAGACCCCGCCCCAGATCAGTCGCCGGTCGGTGGTGATGCTCCGGTAGAGCAGCAGCAGCGGGCCGAGCAGCAGCAGATTGGTGATCACCGGGTACCAGGAGGCGTAGCCCAGCACGGAGTCGAGTCCGGTGGCGCGCAGGATCACCGCGTGGAGTTCGAAGAAGCCGGGCCACTGGTTGTAGACGTCCAGCTTGGCCGCGCCCGGGACCGTCCCTCCGTGGCGCAGCATGGCGTCGACGATCGCGACGTGCTTCCAGGCCCAGGCGTAGCGCAGGGTCGGGTAGAGCAGGCTGGGCGTCGCGTGGACCATCAGGATCAGCGCCAGCACGTAGGCGGCGGGCCACCGGTGGCGGATCGTCGGGGCGCGCAGCGCGGTGACGAAGCCCAGGGTGAGCAGGACCAGCGCGGCGAAGTAGAGCGGGGGCAGGGCCTGGAGCAGGCCGAGGTCGCCCATCCGGGAGAGCCGCACCCGGCTCAGGGCCACCACCCAGAGCACGAGTGCGGCCGGCAGGGCGCCCCCGACCACGCGGCCGGACCATCCGGCCGCGGCCACGGCGGCCCGCAGTTCGCGGGCCCGCTCGGACGGCGGTCGGCGGTCCGGCCGGCGGCTTCCCGGCGGACGGCGGTCCGGCAGGTGGCCGTTCGACGGGAGGCCGTTCGGGAGGCGGCGGGCGGGTGTGCGCTCGATGGCGCCTTCGGTAGCCGGTGTCCGTGGGTCGGGTCGGACGCCTTCGCGTTCCAGGGCATCGGTCACGGTGATCCCTCCTGACCGCGGTACCTCGGCGGCCCGCCGATGGGGCTGCCGATGGCCGCGCGAAGGCGGCGGTAGGTGCGCCAGGCGCGGGTGGCGGCGCTCTCGGGGAAGGGCGCCACCGGGGCGCCGTGTCCCTTGGTCCATCCGTCGAACACCTGCGGGGGCGTGTCGTACCGGACCATCAGCCGGGAGATCCGCATCGGGTCGTCCGCCGGTGAGCTGAAGGCGTTCCCGACGGCGGTGGCGGAGGTCCAGCCGGCGTCGCGCACCTTGCGGCGCACCTCGGGGCTGGAGTAGCCGTGCGGGTAGGAGAAGGCGCTGACCTCGTGGCCGAGGACGTCCTCCAGGGCCCGCTTGGGCCCGGTGATCTCCTCGGTGAGCCGCCGGCCGTGGACGGTGTCCAGCGCGACGTGGGTCTGGGAGTGGCCGCCGATCTCGACGCCGAGCGCGTCGAGGTTGCCGACCTGGCGCCAGTTGAGCATCGGGGCCGGCGGGAGCAGGCTGCCGGTGCCGCTCCCGCCGGGCGGGTGGATGGCGCCGACGGTCAGGTAGAGGGTGGCCGGCATTCCGAGGTCGGCGAGGAGGGGGGCGGCCGTCCAGTAGAAGTCCGCGTAGCCGTCGTCGAAGGTCACCACGGCGGCCTCGGGGGGCAGCGGCGCCCCGCCGTGGAGGGCGGCGACCAGCCGGCGCAGCGGGACCACCCGCAGGCCGCTGTCCTTGATCCGCTCCAGCTGTTCGCGGAAGACCGCCGGGGTGACGGTGTACGGCGCGAGCCAGGACGGCGGGTCGTCGGAGACCGCGTGGTAGAGGAAGACCGGTACGGCCGTCATGGCCGGCCCCTGATCAACTGTCCGGCACGCCCGGTGAGGTAGCCGGTGACGGTGAGGGTGACGCCGGCGCAGATCGCGGCGGCGGTGGCCGGCTGACGGCGGCGCAGGCAGCGCAGCAGGGCGGCCGGGAGGGTGCGGCGCAGGTAGCCGCGTTCGCTGGCGAGGCCGGCGGCGGCACCGTCGTGGCGGACCACGGCGGCCTTGGAGCGGCCCTCGGCGTAGCAGCGGGCGGCGAAGTAGCGGGCGGTGGCGCGTTCGCGGGGCACCCGGTGGCGGACGGCGGCGGTGGGTTCGTAGCGCAGTTCGGCGCGCGGGTCGCGGGCGGCGAGGCGGATGCACAGCTCCGTCTCCTCGCAGCCGAGCGGGCGGGTGCCGACCCGGCCGAGGTCGCCGCGGAAGCCGCCGGCGGCGAGCACCGGGGCCCGCCGGAAGGACATGTTGGCGCCGATGAAGTTCCGTACGGCGGTGGCGTGTTCGGGCAGTCCTCGGTAGGAGCAGCCGATCACCCAGTCGAACTCGGGCGGGAACCAGTCGGGGCGGCGTTCGCGCCACCAGGGGCGGACCAGGCCGCCGACGCCGAGCACCTCGGGGGTGCGGTAGCCGGCGAGGAGGCGGGCGGTCCAGTCGGGGTCGGCGACCGCGTCGTCGTCGAGGAAGGCGATCAGGTCGCCGGTGGCGGTGGCGAGCGCGGTGTTGCGGGCGCCGGAGAGGCCGCGCGGGCGGGTGCTGGCGACGGTGCGGACACCGGTCAGCTCCTCGCGGGCCAGGGCCAGCAGTTCGGGGCAGTGGTCGATGACCAGCAGCAGTTCCCCGGGCGGACGGGCCTGGGCGTGGACGGAGGCGACGGCGGCGCGCAGGTCGTCCCAGCGGCGGGTGGTGTAGGCGCAGATCGCGACGGTCAGCCGGGGCGCGGCCTGGTCGGTGCTCATGCCGGTTCGCTCCCTTCCTCCGGTTCGGGCGCCGGTGCGGGCGCCGGCTCGGCGCGCTCGGCGGTGCGCAGCCAGCGGCGCAGGACGAACAGCAGCGGGGCGGCGACGGCGTACTCGGCGATCAGCCAGGCGAGGCCGACGCCGGTGAGGCCGTAGCGGGGCAGCAGGACGGCGACCAGTCCGGTGATCATGACGGCGGAGGCCATCCTGACCCCGACCATCCAGCGCAGCGAGCGCCTGACCCGGGCCACCTGGATGACCACGTTGGTCACGGCGACCGGGATGGCGCACATCGCCAGCAGACGCAGCACCGTGGTGCCGTGCTCGGCGTACCCCGGGCCGAAGACGCCGAGGATCCACGGCGCGGCGGCCACCACGACCAGGGCGGCGCCGGTGAGCAGGATCCCGGTGTGGCGCAGCATGTGGCGGGCGTGCTCGGCGAGCCGGTGGGGGTCGCGGGCGCCCTCGACGACCAGCGAGTGGCCCATGCTGTAGGTGGCGACGAAGAGGGTGGAGGCGATGACGAAGGCCAGCGAGTAGTAGGCGCTGCCCTCGGGGCCGAGCTGGCGCAGCACCATCAGCGGGACCACGCTGTAGCTGGCGAAGCTGAAGAGGTTGCCCAGGTAGTCGGCGGAGGCCCAGCGCAGCACCCGCTCGGGGGGCCTGGCGTCGGGGTCGCCGGCCGCCTCGTGGTCCGGCACCGCGCGGCGGAACAGCACCACGTTGGCGAGCAGGATGGAGAGCAGCATCGCGGCGGCCCAGGAGACCAGGATGCCGGTGCCGACGGCGAGGGCGGCGCTGGTGGCCAGCAGGACGGCCTTGGCGACCGCGAACACGGCGTTCTCGCCGAGCACCCAGCCGGCCCGGCGGGTGCCGGTGAGCGCGCCGTCCTGGAGGACGAAGACCGCGTAACCGGCGGTGGCGGCGATGAAGGCGACCGCGAGCACCGGACCGCGCAGGAAGCGTAGGTCGGGCGCGACCAGCGGGACGAGCAGCAGGAAGGCGACCGCGCACAGTGCGCTGACGCCGGCGCTGATCACGTAGCAGCGCACCACCAGCCGCCGGGTGTGGCGGCCGGCGGCGGGCACGAAGCGGACCAGGGCGTCGCCGAGGTTGAGGCTGCCGAGGGTGGCCAGGAAGGTCGCGGCCGCGAGGGCGGCGTAGCTGCGGCCGACGGTCTCCACGCTGTAGTGGCGGGTGGCGAGCACCCAGAACACCGAACCGAGGCCGGCCGAGAGGATCGCGCTGGCGGCCAGCAGGTGGCCGTTGCGCAGCAGCGGGTCGGCGTGGGCGGCGGCGGCCGCGGCCCGCAGCCGGGCCCGCAGCAGGGCGGGGTAGGAGCACTCGCAGGGCAGGGCGACCGGGCAGGAGCAGGGCCGGGGGGCGGCCGTCCGGAGCCGGGTGCGGGCGAGTTCGAGGGGGGACATCACGGCCTCGGCGGGGTCGAGGCCCGGCGTTGCAGCCGGACGCTGCGGACGTAGCAGAGCGGGCCGTAGAGCAGGCCGAGCAGTTCGCGGCGCCGCAGGTGGGTGAGGAGCGGGTCCCGGGGGGAGTCGGGGCGGGCGCCGCGGTGCAGGGTCTGCCAGACGCCGCGGGGCAGCATCGGGAGCAGGTCGGCCAGCAGGCGCGGGCGGTGGGTGACCGCGGCGGCCAGGTAGGCGCCGAAGCCGACGCCGAAGCCGAAGACCTGGGCGGTGAGCGCCTCCATGCCACGGCGGTGGGGGTGCCAGACCAGCGCGTCGGGCCGGTAGACCACGCTGCGGCCGAGGGTGAGCACCTGGAGGAAGGACAGCAGGTCCTCGCCGCCGCGGGCGGGGGTGCCGGTGCTGGTGGCCGGGTCGAAGCCGCCGATCGCGCGCAGCACGTCGGTGCGGAAGGCCATGTTGCAGCCGGTGCCCAGCCGGCCGGTGGCGAACGGGAACAGCGGGTCGTCGGAGGGTTCGGCGAGCGACCAGCGGCGGGGGGTGAAGCCCTTGGCGTAGCCGCAGTAGCGTTCCAGGGCGACCTGCGCCTCGGTGTCCAGTTCGGCGGGCAGCACCAGCCCGGTGACGCAGCCGGCCCGGGGGTCCGAGCGGAAGCCCTCGACCAGGGCGGGCAGCCAGTCGGCGTCGAGGATGAGGTCGTCGTCGGCGAAGGCGCAGATCTCGCCGCGGGCCACGGCGAGCCCACGGTTGCGGGCCCGGGCCAGGCCCGGGACGGGCTCGCGCAGGTAGCGCACGCGGTGCCCGTAGCGCAGGCGGACCAGCAGTTCGGTGGCCTGGTTGGAGGGCGCGTTGTCGACCACGATCACCTCGACGCGCGGGTAGCGGCCGGTGAGCACGCAGTCCAGGGCGCGGGGCAGCAGGTCGGTCCGGTCGTGGGTGCAGACCACGACGGTGACCAGCGGAGGGTCGGCGGGGAAGCGCGGGGCCGGGGCGACGGAGGGCCCGTCGAGGTCCCGGCGGGCGGCGGCGGCCAGGCGGGCGGGCAGCGCGGCCGGGTCGCCGGGGACGGCGTCGCCGGTGAGCAGGCCGAGCGGACGGCCCTGGCGGCGGACCAGCGCGAGCACCCGGCCGGTGGGCACGAAGGTCTCGCGGCGCCCGGGGCGGCGCAGTTCGGTGGGCCGGGTGAGGTCGAGCTCGGCCACCTCGACGGGGGCGGCCGGCAGGAGCGGCGCCGCGGCGGTCGGCCCGGCCTGGTCGGCGGGCGCGGGAACGGCGGTCGGGGCGGTCATGGCGGTCAGCCTCTCCTGCGGTCGCGGCGCTGTTGCCAGACGGTGAACAGGTAGCAGAACGGGCCGTACAGGAAGCCCTTGCGTTCCAGCTTCCGCAGCCGTCGCAGGGTCTCGCCGTCCATCCGTGCGCCGGCGGGGCCGGAGCGGTGGCTGAGGTGCCAGCGCCACATGCCGTACGGCAGCCGGCGCAGCAGGTCGGCGAGCAGGCCCGGGTGGTGGGTGACGGCCGCGGCCAGGTACGCGCCGAAGCCGACGCCGAAGCCGTTGACCTGGTGGGCGAGCGCGGCCATGGTGCGGCGGTGGCGGTGCCAGACCAGGGCGTCGGGCTGGTAGGCCACGGTGTGGCCGGCGGTGAGCACCTGGAGGAAGGCCAGCAGGTCCTCGCCGCCGCGGGCGGGGGTGCCGGTGCCGGTGGCCGGGTCGAAACCGCCGATCGCGCGCAGCACCTCGGTGCGGAAGGCCATGTTGGCGCCCATCCCGAAGCGGCCGACGGAGAACTGCACCAGCGGGTCGTCGGGGGGTGCGGGCAGCGACCAGCTGCGGGCGGCGAAGCCGCGGCCCGGCCCGCTGTACTCCTCGATGACCAGCTGGGCCTCGGTGTCCAGTTCGGCGGGCAGCACCAGCCCGGTCACGCAGGCGATCCGCCGGTCGGAGCGGAAGGCCTCGACCAGGCCGTGCACCCAGTGGGCGTCGGCGAGGGCGTCGTCGTCGGTGAAGGCGCAGATCTCGCCGCGGGCGGCCGCCAGACCGCGGTTGCGGGCCCGGGACAGGCCCGGCAGCGGCTCCCGGACGTAGCGGATCCGGCCCGGGTAGCGGGAGCGGACCAGGCGTTCGGTGGCGTCGCCGGTGGGGGCGTTGTCGACCAGGACGATCTCCAGGCCGGGGTAGTCGATCCGGGCCAGCGCGTCGAGGCAGTCGGGCAGCATCGACTCGCGGTCGCGGGTGCAGACGATCACGGTGACCGTGGGTGGGCCCGCGGGCACCCGGGCGCGGCCGACCCGACCAGGACGCGCCGCGGGTGTCGCGGTGGACAGGGCGGGAACGCGGAGTTCCCGGTGAGCGGCGTCGACCAGCGCGCGGCGCAGCGTGGCGGGGTCGCCTGCTGTGCCGGTGGCCTTGACCAGACCGAGCGGGTGTCCGTGCAGTCGCACCAACGCCAACACGCGGCCGTCCGGGTCGGCGGCACCGAGACCACCGGGCAGGCGCAGCCCGCTCGGCTCGTCCAGGTCCAGTTCGACGACCCGGACGGGGGTGTAGAGCGAGTCGCGGGCGGCAAGGCGCGGGCAGGCAGCTGCGGTGCGCCGGTCGGAGCCATTCATCATCGCTCCCCCGCGGAGGCGGTCGCCGAGGCCCGGGCGCCGGGACGCTCGGTGATCAGGGTCCTCAGCACCCGGCGGCCGTCGGAGACGGCGTGGAGGTGGGAGCGGCCGCTGCGGCGGGGAAGTTCCAGGCTCGGCACCTCGGCGATCCGCAGCCCCGAGCGCAGCGCGTGCGCGATCATCTCGGCCTCGATCTCGAAGCCGGAGGAGCGCAGGTCGAGCGCGTCCAGGAAGGAGCGGCGGAAGGCGCAGTAGCCGTAGCACAGATCGGTGAGGCTCGCCCGGTACAGGCGGTTGACCACCGCCAGCAGGAAGCGGTTGCCGAACGAGCGGATGTGGGTGAGGTCGAGCGAGCCGCCTCCCGCGATGCACCGGGACCCCTTGACGAAGTCGAAGCCGTTGTCGAGGAAGTGCAGGTAGTGCGGGATCTCACCGGGCCACATCGAGCCGTCGGCGTCCATCATCACGACGTACTCGCCGGTCGCGGCGGCGAAGCCGGTGCGCAGGGCGTTGCCCTTGCCGGGGCCGCTCTGCTGCACGCTGCGCACGGTCGGCAGGCAGTGCCTGGCCATCGGCACGGTGGCGTCGCTGGAGGATCCGTCGACCAGGATGACCTCGTCGACGCAGCGCGGGATCTGCTCGAACACCCAGGGGATGTTGCGGGCCTCGTTGTGCGCCGGGATCACCAGGCTGACGCTGCGCGTGGTGGCGGTTCGGTCCCCCGCGCGGCGCATCGGCCGCTGGTCGGTGGCCCGGCGTCGGGGCGGCGGGCCGTCGGGGTCCTGGGACGGACGGGCGTCGGGGGGCATGGTGGTGCTCATGGGGGACGGCCTCTCGGCGGGAGGCGGCGGGCGGCGTCGTGGCGCGGTGCGTCGGGGCGTCTGCGGTACGACGCGGCCCCCAGCTGTGACGGGGCGGGCCCGGTGCGCGAGCGAGGCGCAGGGCGTGGCCCCGGAAAGGGAAGCCCGGAACGGGCTGCCTGAACGGTGGGGAGCGGCCTGGCGCGGTACGCGCCGCCGGCTCCCGGGCGCCCGGAGGCGCCGGTCTTGCAGAACTGGCCGATGTGCTCTCACCGCTGTGTGGGGCGGTGTGTGTGCCAGGGCCTCATCGTGCGCAGGTTCCGCAGGCCACGTCAAGGGGGTTTGTCCGGATTTTTCCGGTCGATCCGCGGGGTGACCGGACGGGCCCGGGGGGTGACCGGCCCTCAGCCGGCCCCGGCCGCCCTCCGACACTCCTGCGCGCGGGCATGCCGGGGCGCCCGCCCGGCCCGTACGCGCACGGGCGGGCGCTCAGTCGCCGACCGGGCGCCCCCCGGGCTCCTCGGCGATCCGGCGGGCGATCTCGCCGGGCCGCACCGGACGGCCGAAGTGCCAGCCCTGCGCCCAGTCGCAGCCGATCGAGCGCAGCCGGTCGGCGTCCCGCCGGGTCTCCACGCCCTCGGCGGTGACGGTCAGCCCGAGCGCGTGCGCCATCGACACCAGTCCGCTGACGATCCGCCAGCCGGTGGTCTCGTCCTTGGCCGGATCGTGCAGGTCGCCCACGAAGGAGCCGGCGATCTTCAGTCCGGAGACCGGGAGGTCGCGCAGGTAGGCGAGGTTGGACCAGCCGGTGCCGAAGTCGTCCACGGCGAGCGAGACGCCGAGGCCGACCAGCCCGTGCAGGGTGCGCAGCGCCTCGTCCTCGGGGCCGACCACGGTGGACTCGGTGATCTCCAGCTGCAGCTTGTCCGGGGCCAGGCCGGTGCCGTCGAGGATCCGGTCGAGGTCGGTGACCAGGGCGGCGCTGCGGGCCTGACGGACCGCCAGGTTGACGTTGAGCTGCGGCGCGTCGGCGCCGAACCGGTCGACCCAGTCGGCGGCCTGACGGCACGCCTGCTCCAGCACCCAGCGGCCGAGCGGCATGATCAGCCCGGTCTCCTCGGCGGTGGCCACGAACTCGTCCGGGCCGAGCACCCCGAGCTGCGGGTGGCGCCAGCGCACCAGCGCCTCGACGGCGGCCAGCCGGCCGTCCGCCAGCGCGTACAGCGGCTGGTAGTCGATGAAGAACTCGCCCCGGTCGAGCGCGGCCGGCATCCGCACCGAGACCGCGTAGCGGCTGACCGCGCGGGCGTTCTCCTTGGGGTCGAAGAGCGTCCAGCGGCCGCGGCCGGCCTCCTTGGCCCGGTAGAGCGTCAGGTCGGCGGCCCGGACGGCGGCGCCGGGGGTGGTGGTGGAGATCCGCCGCTCCAGCACGCCCACGCTGGCGCCGACGGCCAGCTTGTGATCGCCGATCAGGACCGGCCCGGCGAGCGCCTTGAGCACGGTCTTGGCGGCGGCCACCGCCTCCTGCTCGCCGCGGCTGTTCTCCAGCAGCACCACGAACTCGTCGCCGCCGAGCCGGGCCACCAGGTGGCCGAGCGGGGTGAGGGCGGCCTTCAGCCGGGCCGCGACGGCGGACAGCAGCTGGTCCCCGGTGTCGTGGCCGAGGCTGTCGTTGACCACCTTGAAGCCGTCGAGGTCGACGTAGCAGAGGCCGAACCGGGCGCCCGGGTCCGGCTCCTCGAAGAGCTTCTCCAGCCGTTCGAAGAACGCGGCCCGGTTGGGCAGCCCGGTCAGCGGGTCGTGGGTGGCCTGGTGGCGCAGCCGCTCCTGGAGGCGGTAGCGGTCGGTGACGTCCTCCAGCATCGCGACCTGGTACTGCGGATTCCCCTCGTCGTCGCGGATCAGCGAGACCGTCAGGTGGGTCCAGACCACCTCGCCGTCCTGCCGGTAGTACGGCTTGTCGAACTGGAAGTACTCGCGCTTGCCGCTGATCAGGTCCTCGTACGCCTCCCAGACCCCGGGGGTGTCCTCGGGGTGGACGAGGTCGCCGACCCGGCGGCCCTGCATGTCGTCGGGGCCGGCGCCGAAGATCTCCCCCAGCGCACGGTTGACGGCCAGGATGTTGCCGTCGGTGTCGCCGATGCCGATGCCGATGGCCGCGCTCTCGAACAGCGCGCGGAAGCGGGCCTCGGAGGCCCGCAGCGCCCGTTCGGCCTCCCTGCGGGCGGCGTCGGCGGCGGTGCGGATGGCCTCCTGCTCGCGCAGCGTGCGCTCGCGCAGCGCCGCCGCCCAGCCGGCCGCGAAGGCGCCGCACAGGGCGGGGCCGCGCGCGTCCGGGACGGGGTGCTCCTGGAGCAGCTCGACGGCGCGGGCGAGCACGGTGGGGTCGGTGAAGTGGGCGTCCACCAGTTCGGCGCCGGCCTGGGCGGCCAGGCCGGCCTCGAACGGGTGGTCCTGCTGGGCGCGGTGGAGCAGCCCGGCGGTACGGGCCACCAGCCGGCCGAGGAGGCCGGGGTGGACCGCGATGCCGTGGTCGGCGGAGAGCAGCCGGGCCTACTCCTCGTGGAACCGCTCGGCGCTGCCGGTCGCCCCGCCACCAGGTGCCGGGCCACCCGCCACCGGCCCGGCATTCACCGCTTGAACCCCACGCCCGCCACGCCGGTCATCCGCTCGGGGTGCTCGCCGACCGCCTCCGGGGTCTCGGGGCGCCACTGCGGCAGGTACACCACGCCCGGGTCGATCAGCTCGAAGCCTTCGAACATCGTGCCGATCTGCTCGTGGGTGCGCATGGTGAGCGGCGTCGGCGTCATCCGGTACAGCTTCTGGTGGTTCTCCGCCTGGTCGGGGCGGCCCTCCAGGGAGGCGTGCGAGAGGACCAGCGCGCTGCCCGGCGGGAGGGCGTCGCGCAGCACCGCGACCAGCTTCCACGGGTCCTCGGCGTCGGTGACGAAGTGCAGCACGGCGACCAGCAGCACCGCGACCGGCTCGCCGGGGGCCAGCAGCGCCCGGACCTCGGGCCGCTCCAGCAGGTCGTCCACGTCCCGCAGGTCGGCCTGGACCACCGCCGACTGCGGGTCGTCGGCGAGCAGCAGCCGGCTGTGGGCGACGGCGACCGGGTCGCGGTCGACGTAGACCACCTCGGACTCGGGACGGACCGCCCGGGCGATCTCGTGCACCGCGCCGAAGGTGGGGATGCCGGAGCCGATGTCCAGGAAGCGGGTGATGCCCGCCTCGGCGACGTGCTGCACCGCGCGGCGCAGGAAGGCCCGGTTGGAGCGCATGATCTGGGGCAGCTCGGGCCAGAGCTCGATGGCCTTGCGGGCCATCTCGCGGTCCACCTCGAAGTTGTGCGATCCCCCGAGGTAGTAGTCGTAGACCCGGGCGGCGTTCGGCTTGTCCAGGTCCGTGCCCTCCGGTACCCAGTTCGGTCGCCGCATCGTCAGGACTCCTCACTCCGCATTCCGGTGCTTGTCCGGGCCGTCCGGTGCCGGGTCAGCGCCTGTAGTGGCAGCTGAGACTGATGAGACTACAAGCACAAAAGATCCTCCTCCGCACCCCGAACGGGTGCAAGCGGAGTTCTCCCGTCCTGCCGACCCGGGCCCGCGGCCGGAGAATGGACCCGATGGCCGGACGCATCGAGGACTACGCGCTGATCGGCGACCTGCAGACCGCCGCCCTGGTGGGCCGGGACGGGTCGGTCGACTGGCTCTGCCTGCCCCGCTTCGACTCCCCCAGCTGCTTCGCCGGACTCCTCGGCGACCGCGACCACGGCGCCTGGCGGATCGCCCCCGCCGGCGCCGGGGAATGTTCATCACGCGGTTACCGGGGCGACAGCCTCGTCCTGGAGAGCACCTGGCACACCCCCGAGGGGACCGTCCGGATCACCGACTTCATGCCCCGGCGCGGTGCCGACGGGCAGCGCGCCCCCCAGCTGATCCGGATCGTCGAGGGCCTGGCCGGAGAGGTGACGATGCGCGGCGAACTGCGACTGCGCTTCAACTACGGCCGGATCGACCCCTGGGTGCGCCGCACCGGCCGCCACCGGGTGGCCGTGGCGGGCCCCGACGCGGCCTGGCTGCGGGTGCCGACCGACGTCCACACCTACGGCGTCGACGGGGTCACCGCCTCCGACTTCACCGTCACCGCCGGCCAGCGGGTGCCCTTCGTGCTCACCTGGCAGCCCTCCCACCGGCCCACGCCCCCGCGCACCGACCCCGAGCAGTCCCTGCTCGCCACCGTCCACGACTGGCAGGACTGGGCGGCCGGCTGCCGCTACCACGGCGAGTGGCGCGAGGCCGTGCTGCGCTCGCTGATCACCCTCAAGGCCCTCGCCTACGCCCCCACCGGCGGCATCGTCGCCGCGCCCACCGCCTCGCTGCCCGAACGGATCGGCGGCCCGCGCAACTGGGACTACCGCTTCTGCTGGCTGCGCGACTCCTCGATGACCCTCTCCGCCCTGCTGCGCGGTGGCTTCCGCGAGGAGGCCGCCGCCTGGCGCCACTGGCTGCTGCGGGCCATCGCCGGCGACCCCGGCGACCTCCAGGCCGTGTACGGCGTCGCCGGCGAGCGCGTCCTCGGCGAGACCCTCGCCCACTGGCTGCCCGGCTACGAGGAGTCCCGCCCGGTGCGCTTCGGCAACGCCGCCGTCGGCCAGTTCCAGCTGGACGTCTACGGCGAGGTGGTCGACACCCTGCACCTGGCGCTGCTCGCCGGCATCCCGATGGAACGCCACGTCTGGGGACTGCTGCGCACCCTGATGGAGTACCTGGAGCGGCACTGGCGCCGGCCCGACGAGGGCCTGTGGGAGGTGCGCAGCCCCCGCCGACACTTCGTCCACTCCAAGGTGATGGCCTGGGTGGCCGCCGACCGCGCGGTGCGCCTCGCCGAGGCCACCGGCCTGCCCGCGCCGGTCGCGCGCTGGCGGGCCATGCGCGACGCCGTCCACGCCGACGTCTGCGCCAACGGCTACGACCGGCGACGCGGCGTGTTCGTCCAGCACTACGGGGCGCGCGGGCTGGACGCGGCCACGCTGTTCGTGGTGAAGAGCGGCTTCCTGCCGCCCGACGACCCCCGCGTGGTGCGCACCGTCGACGCCGTCCGGGAGGGCCTCGACCACGGCGGGCTGGTGCGCCGCTACGCCGTGCGCGACACCGAGGACGGCCTGTCCGGCGGCGAGGGCGCGTTCCTGGCCTGCTCCTTCTGGCTCGCCGACGCGCTCGCCGCGACCGGCCGCGCCGGCGAGGCCCGCGAACTGTTCGCCCGGGTGGTCGCCCTCGGCAACGACCTCGGCCTGCTCTCCGAACAGTGGGACCCCCGCGCCCGCCGCCAACTCGGCAACACCCCGCAGGCGTTCACCCACGTGGCACTGGTCAACACCGCCTTCACCCTGGCCGAACCAACGACGTCCTAGACTCGCCCCGTGGACCCCAACCACTACCGCTTCCGCAGCGTCTGGCGGCTGCCCGCCCCGCCCGGGGCCGTCTACGCGGCGCTGGCGGACGTGACCGGCTACCCGCGGTGGTGGCCGGAGATCCGCGCGGCGCGGCGGCTGGACGAGGCCTCCGGCGAGGTCGTGGTCCGGGCGCTGCTGCCGTACCGGCTGGTCTTCACCCTGCACCAGAGCCGGCGCGACCCGGCCGCCGGGGTGCTGGAGGTCGAGATGCGCGGCGACCTGGCCGGCTGGTCCCGCTGGACGGTCGCCGGGGACGGCGCCGGCACCCGCGCCCTGTTCGAGGAGGACTGCCGCCCCGGCAAGCCCCTGATGCGCCGGCTCGCCTGGCCCGCGCACCCGGTGTTCCGGGCCAACCACGCGCTGATGATGCGCCGGGGGCGGCGCGGTCTGCGGGCCCACCTCGCGGGGTAGGCGGTCCGGGTGACCCACGACTTCGACCGGCCCCTCGACCGCTGCGGCACCGGCAGCGCCAAATGGGCCCGCACCGGCGGCCGCCCCGGGGTGCTCGCCCTGGGCCTGGCCGACATGGACCTGCCCGGCCCGCCCGAGGTCGCCGCGGCGCTGGCCGACCGTGCCGCGCACCGCGCGTACGGCTACACGGTGGCCGACCCGGACGGGCGGGAGCTGGTGGCCCGCTGGTACCGGCGCCGGCACGGCGTCGCCGTCGACCCGGACTGGGTGCTGCTGCTGCCGTTCGGCCCGCGCACCGCGCTGCGGCTGCTGCTGGAGGTGCTCGCCCCGGCCGCCCCGGTGCTGTTCCCCACGCCCGAGTGGGGCGGCTTCGCCCAGCTGTGCCGGGCCGCCCGGCTGCCGTACCGGGCGCTGCCGCTGCGCGTGGACGACGACGGCTACCGGCTGCCGCTGGACGCCTTCGCCGCCCGCCGGCCGGGCGCCGTGCTGCTCAGCAACCCGCACAACCCCTCCGGGCGGGTCTGGACGGCCGGGGAGGTCCGCGCCCTCGCCGGGGCCGCCGCCTCGGGCGGCGGGGTGCTGGTCTCCGACGAGGTGCACGGCGACCTCACCCATCCCGGCCACCGCCACCCGGTCGCGGTGGCCGTCGCCGGCGAGCTCGCCGCGCACACCGTCACCCTCAACTCGGTCGGCAAGACCTTCAACACCTCCGGCATCCCCAGCTGCTTCCTGCTCGTCCCCGACCCGGCGCTGCGCACCCGGCTGACCGCCCTGATGGCCGGCTACGGCCTCTGGGAGGGCGGGCTGCTGGAGCAGGTCGTCCAGCGGGCGGCGCTGCTCCACGGCGGCCCCTGGCTGGACACCCTGCTGGCCCACCTGGCCGCCGCCCGGGACAGGCTCACCGGGCTGCTGGGCGAGGCCGTCCGCTCCCGCCCGCAGTCCTCGTACCTGCTCTGGCTGGACGCCGCCGGGCTCGGCCTGCCGCCCGCCGGCGCCCGGGCCGCGCTGCTGGAACGGCACGGTCTGGAGACCTCCGACGGAGCCGACTTCGGGCCTGGCGGAGAAGGGTCGCTGCGGCTGAACTACGCCCTCCCGACCCCCGTCCTGGACACCCTCGTCAGCCGTCTTCGCCCGCTCCGAACGCCCCCGACCAGGCACGATCCTCGTTGACCAAGCCTTTGCGCGGCGACGGCGCATGGTCCGTAGCAGACTGGGCAGGGTAGACCGGGCCGCAATCGTGATCCCGAGGATGGTGAGTCCGGTGACACCCGTACGACCGCCCAGTCCGACCGACCGGCAGAGGGGGCTACCCGACGCCGGGCCCCCCGAGGACGACGTGACGCCGCTGACCGAGGCGGATGCGCTGAGCCACGTCTCCGGCGTCTGCTTCAAGGTCGGCCCGCCCCGCCTGGTGGGTGTCGAGGTCGAGTGGTTCGTCCACGACGGCCGATGTCCCGGAGACCCGGTCGAGCCCGAACGCATACGCGCGGCACTCGATTTACTGGCCCTCGGCGGACCCGACGGCACCTCGCTCCCCTCCGGATCCCTCCTCACGCTCGAACCCGGCGGACAGGTAGAGCTCAGCTCCCCGCCCGCCGCCGGCCTCACCGGCTGCGTCGACGCCACCCGGCGCGACCTCGCCGCCCTGCGGACCGCCTTCGCCGCGCAGGGCCTGCGACTCACCGGCACCGGGACCGACCCCCTCGCCCGGCCCCGCCGGATGGTCCTCGACCACCCCCGCTACCTGGCCATGGAGCGCTTCTTCGACTCCGCCGGGCCCTGGGGCCGGATCATGATGACGGGCACCGCCTCCGTGCAGGTCTGCCTGGACGCCGGGGCCGAGAGCGGCCCGCACGCACTGGCCCGCCGCTGGCAGCTGACCCACCTGCTCGGACCGGTCCTGGTCGCCGCCTTCGCCAACTCCCCGCTGCTGGACGGCAGACCGACCGGCCACCGGTCCACCCGGCAGACCGTCTGGTCCCGGATGGACCCCAGCCGCACCCTGGCCCCGGGCCCGGCCCACGGCGACCCGCGCGAGGCCTGGGCCGGCTATGTCCTGGACGCCGAGGTGCTCTGCATCCGCCGCGCCGACGGACTGCCCTGGACCGCCCCCGCCGGACTGACCTTCCGCGACTGGCTGCGCGGCGCCGGCGAGCGCCGGCCCACCCTCGCCGACCTCGACTACCACCGCACCACGCTCTTCCCGCCGGTGCGCCCGCGCGGCCACCTGGAGCTGCGGATGATCGACGCCCAGCCCGGCGACGGCTGGGTCGTCCCCGCCGCCCTGGTCACCGCCCTGCTCGACGACCCGGTGGCCGCCGACGCCGCCCTGGACGCGCTCGCCCCGCTGGAGTACGCCGACGGCCGTACCGACGGCGACGGCCGTGAGCGGCACCGCGCGCCGCGCAGCGACGTCTGGCGCCGCGCCGCGACCCTGGCGACGGCCGACCCCGAGCTGCGCCGCGCCGCCCTCGCCTGCTTCGCCGCCGCCGACACCGCGCTCGGCCGGCTGCCCGACGGCGGCGGACGGCTGCGCACCGCGCTGGGCGAGTTCGCCGAGCGCTACCCGGCCAGGGGCCGCTGCCCGGCCGACGACCAGCTGGACGCCCACCGCTCCGGCACCCGCACTCCCCCGGAGGCCACGCCGTGCTGAACGAAGCATCCCCGACCCCGTCCGTGGAGCGGCTGCGCGAGACGATCGCCGACGAGCTGCTGGCCGCCCGCGCCCGGACCGCCGCCCTCACCGACTGCGTCGACGAGCGCGACCTCACCGCCCAGCACTCCCCGCTGATGTCCCCCCTGGTCTGGGACCTCGCCCACATCGGCAACCAGGAGGAGCTCTGGCTGCTGCGCAACGTCGGCGGCCGCGACCCGCTGCACCCCGAGATCGACCCGCTGTACGACGCCTTCCAGCACCCGCGCGCCGAGCGGCCGAGCCTGCCGCTGCTGCCGCCCGCCGAGGCCCGCGCGTACGCCCGGGAGGTCCGCGGCCGGGTGCTCGACCTGCTCGCCGCCAGCCCGCTGGAGGGCGCCCCGCTGCTGGACTCCGGCTTCGCCTTCGGCATGGTCACCCAGCACGAGCAGCAGCACGACGAGACCATGCTGATCACCCATCAACTGCGGCGCGGCGAGCCGGTGCTGGCCGCCCCCGCGCCGCCGCCCGCCCCGGCGGACGCGGCCACGCTGCCCGCCGAGGTGCTCATCCCGGCCGGCCCGTTCAGCATGGGCACCGACACCGAGCCCTGGGCGCTGGACAACGAACGGCCGGCCCACTTCGTCGACCTGCCCGCGTACTGGCTGGACACCACCCCGGTCAGCAACGCGGCGTACCAGCGCTTCATCGAGGACGGCGGCTACCTCGAACCGCGCTGGTGGACCCCCGAGGGCTGGGCCCACCGGCAGCAGGCCGGCCTGAGCGCCCCGCTGTTCTGGCACCGGGAGGACGGGGTGTGGCTGCGCCGGCGCTTCGGCGTCACCGAGCCGGTGCCGCCCGCCGAGCCGGTGCTGCACGTCAGCTGGTACGAGGCGGACGCGTACGCCCGCTGGGCCGGGCGGCGGCTGCCCACCGAGGCCGAGTGGGAGAAGGCGGCCCGGCACGACCCGGTCACCGGCCGCTCCCGGCGCTTCCCCTGGGGCGACGGCGCCCCCGGCCCGGAGCACGCCAACCTCGGCCAGCGCCATCTGCGCCCGGCCCCGGTCGGCAGCTACCCGGAGGGCCAGTCGCCTTACGGGGTACGGCAGTTGATGGGTGACGTCTGGGAGTGGACGGCCAGCGACTTCACCGGCTACCCGGGCTTCCGGGCCTGGCCGTACCGGGAGTACTCGGAGGTCTTCTTCGGGCCCGAGCACAAGGTGCTGCGCGGCGGCTGCTTCGCGGTGGCGCCGGTCGCCTGCCGGGGCACCTTCCGCAACTGGGACTACCCGGTGCGCCGGCAGATCTTCGCCGGCTTCCGCACCGCGCGCGGCGCCGAGCCCGAACCCCGGGAGCGTGCCTGATGTGCCGCCACCTCGCCTACCTCGGGGAGCCGGTCGCCCCGCGTGACCTGCTGACGGCCCCCGAGTTCGCGCTGTACCGGCAGTCCTGGGCGCCGCGCGCCCAGCGGTACGGCACGGTCAACGTGGACGGCTTCGGGCTCGGCTGGTACGCCGACGGCGACGAGGTGCCGGCCCGCTACCGGCGCTCCGGGCCGATCTGGGCGGACGCCACGTTCGCCGACCTGGCCCGGGTGATCCGCACCCGGGCGCTGCTGGCCGCCGTCCGCTCGGCCACCGACGGCTGCGCGGCGGGCGAGGCGGCGGCCGCGCCCTTCGCCGCCGGACGCTGGCTGTTCAGCCACAACGGCGCGGTCACCGGCTGGCCGGACAAGCTGGACGGGCTGGCCGCGCTGCTGCCGCCGGCCGAACTGCTGGCCCTGGAGGCCCGCAGCGACTCCGCCCTGGTCTGGGCCCTGATCCTGCACCGGCTGCGGGCCGGCGCCCCGCTCGGCGAGGCGCTGGCCGGCACGGTCGCCGACGTCGCCGAGCACACCGAGGCGCGGCTCAACCTGCTGCTCACCGACGGCGCCGCGGTCGCCGCCACCACCTGGGGCGACACCCTGCACCACCGGGCCCTGCCCGGCCGCGGGGTGCTCGTCGCCTCCGAGCCGTACGACGAGGACCCGGCCTGGACGCCGGTGCCGGACCGTTCGCTGCTGCTCGCCACCGCCGAGGGCGTCACCGTACGCCCGCTCTGAAATCGATCCTTTCCTTCAACCTTTGAATCGAGAGGCCTCGCCTGTCATGAGCACATTCGACCTTGCCCGCCTGCTGCCCGCCGACCACTTCAGCGAGGCGTTGCGCCACGACGTCCGCCACGGTCTGACCTCCGATCCCAAGACGCTGCCGCCGAAGTGGTTCTACGACGCCCGGGGCAGCGAGCTGTTCGAGGAGATCACCCGGCTGCCGGAGTACTACCCGACCCGGGCCGAGCGGGCCATCCTGACCGCCCGGGCCGGCGAGATCGCCGCCGCGACGAAGGCCCGCACCCTGGTCGAGCTGGGCTCCGGCTCCTCCGAGAAGACCCGGCTGCTGCTGGACGCGCTGCGCGACCTCGGCACCCTCACCACCTACGTCCCGGTGGACGTCAGCGAGAGCGCGCTGGTCGCGGCCGGCGAGGCGCTGGCCGTCGAGTACCCCGCGCTCGCCGTGCACGGGGTGCTCGCCGACTTCACCGCCGGGCAGGAGCTGCCGGCCACCGGCGGCCCCCGCCTGGTCGCCTTCCTCGGCGGCACCCTCGGCAACCTGCTGCCCGCCGAGCGCGCGGTCTTCCTGCGCGGGGTGCGCGAGGCCCTGGACCCGGGCGACTTCCTGCTGCTCGGCACCGACCTGGTGAAGGACCCGGCGGTCCTGGTCGCCGCGTACGACGACGCCGCCGGGGTCACCGCCGAGTTCAACAAGAACGTGCTGGAGGTGCTGAACCGGGAGCTGGCCGCCGACTTCGACCCCGCGACGTTCCAGCACGTGGCGCACTGGGACCCGGAGCGGGAGTGGATCGAGATGCGGCTGCGCTCGCTGCGCGCCCAGACCGTCAAGATCCCCGCCCTGGACCTGCCGGTGCACTTCGACGCCGGCGAGGAGATGCGCACCGAGGTCTCGGCCAAGTTCCGCCGGGAGCGGGTCGCCGAGGAGCTGGCCGCGGCCGGGATGCGGCTGACCGAGTGGTGGACGGACGAGGAGGGCCGCTTCGGGCTCTCGCTGGCCACCACGGGCTGAGCCCCTCCCCGGCCCGCCCGAAGGTTTGAACATTCAGCTTACGAATACCAGGAGGCCGCTGGGCGCCATCCCACGTACAAGTCTTGAACATTGAGGGGTTACGATCGCGACTACCGAGCTCAGAGTTGAGTACCAGGAGTCACGATCGTGAGCGTCACCCAGCAGCCCGCGGAGACCCGGGGCAGGTCCTCGGACCGCCTCGGCTTCGTCGTCTTCATCACCGCCGCCGCGGCCCTCGGCGGGTTCCTGTTCGGCTACGACAGCTCCGTGATCAACGGCGCCGTCTCCGGCATCCAGGAGCGCTTCGGCGTCGGGGACGGCGTCACCGGCCTGATCGTCTCCTCGGCGCTGCTGGGCTCGGCGGTCGGCGCGGCGCTGGCCGGGCGGTTCGCCGACCGGTACGGCCGGATCCGGGTGATGAAGGCCGGCGCGCTGCTGTTCGCCGTCAGCTCCGTCGGCTCGATGCTGCCGTTCTCCGCCTGGGACCTCGCCATCTGGCGGGTCCTGGGCGGAGCGGCCATCGGCATCGCCTCGGTGATCGCCCCGACCTACATCGCCGAGGTCGCCCCGACCCGCTACCGGGGCCGGCTGGCCTCGTTCCAGCAGGCCGCGATCGTGCTCGGCATCGCGATATCCCAGCTGGTCAACTGGTCCCTGGCGGAGGCCGCCGGCGGCGACACCCGCGGGCAGCTGCTCGGCCTGGAGGCGTGGCAGTGGATGCTCGGCATCTGCGTCGTGCCCGCCGTGGTCTACTTCGCGCTCTCCTCGCTGATCCCGGAGTCCCCGCGGTTCCTGATCTCCGCCGGCCGCCTCGACGAGGCCCGCACCGTCCTGGCCCAGGTCGAGGGCGCCACCGCCGACACCGACGCGCGGATCGCCGAGATCCAGGGCCTGATCGACACCGACCACCGGCCGCGCTTCCGCGATCTGCTCGGCGGCCGCTTCGGCCTGCTGCCCATCGTCTGGGTCGGCATCGGCCTCTCGGTCTTCCAGCAGCTGGTCGGCATCAACGTGATCTTCTACTACTCGTCGATCCTCTGGCAGTCGGTGGGCATCGACACCGGCAACTCGCTGCTGATCAGCTTCATCGGCTCGGTCATCAACATCCTCGGCACCGTGATCGCGATCCTGCTGGTCGACCGGATCGGCCGCAAGCCGCTCGCGCTGATCGGCTCGGCCGGCATGGCCGTCGCGCTGGGCGCCTGCGCCTGGGCGTTCTCCTCGGCCACCGGCAGCGGCGACGACGTCACCCTGCCCGACCTCCAGGGCACCGTGGCGCTGATCGCCGCCAACGCCTTCGTGCTGTTCTTCGCTCTCTCCTGGGGCGTGGTGGTCTGGGTGATGCTCGGCGAGATGTTCCCCAACCGGGTCCGCGCCGCCGCGCTCTCCGTCGCCGCCTCGGCCCAGTGGATCGCCAACTGGGCGATCACGGTGTCCTTCCCGTCGCTCGCCCGCTGGAACCTCTCGGCCACCTACCTCGCGTACGCGGTCTTCGCGGCGCTGTCGATCGTCTTCGTGGCCCGCTTCATGAAGGAGACCAAGGGCGTCCGCCTGGAGGACATGGGCTGATCCGACGGCCACCGGGGTCCCGAGGCCCCGGGCTCACGGCCCCCGCACCGAAGGGTCCGTCTCCACATGCCCGTCGTCCGCCCGGAGGGCGGGAATGTGGAGACGGACCCTAGCGCGATCCGCGCGGGTGCGGGGGCCGAATCGTTCACTCTGTGCGGCGGGTCGGGCACCTCCGGTACTCCTGAGGTCCAGGAGGGATGTGTCCTTGATCTTCAACCGGCTCCGAACCCGCAGACCCGCAGGCGCCCCCGGCACCTGCCCGTACGCGCACTCCGCGCCCGTACCCGCCGCACCCGTCTCACCCACACCCGCCTCACCCGCCGCACCCGTGGCCGGCACCCCCGCCGCGGAGCACTTCACCGACCCCGGGCAGGCCGCCGCGTTCGTCCGGCAGTTCCACCGGGAGCAGCCCGCGGCCGGCGACCCGGCACCGCGACTGCGCGCGATCGCCGAGGAGATCGAGCGCACCGGCACCTACGGGCACACGCCCGCCGAGCTCGCGTACGGGGCCCGGCTGGCCTGGCGCAACGCGGCCCGCTGCATCGGCCGGCTGTACTGGCGCAGCCTGATCGTCCGCGACCTGCGGCACCTGTCCTCGGCCGACGCGATCGCCGAGGAGTGCTTCGAGCACCTGCGGCTGGCCGCCAACGGCGGGCGGATCCGGCCGGTGGTCTCGGTGTTCGCCCCCGACCGCCCGGGCCGCCCGGCCGCCCGGATCGTCAACCAGCAGCTGATCCGCTACGCCGGCCACCCCGCCCCGGACGGCGGCTGGACCGGCGACCCGGCGGGCGGGCGGCTCGGCGAACGCGCCCGGGACCTGGGCTGGAAGGGCGGCGAGGAGCGCTTCGAGGTGCTGCCGCTGCTGGTGCAGGAGCGGGCCGGCGAGCAGCCGCGCTGGTACGGACTGCCGGACGACACCACGCTGGAGGTGGCGCTGAGCCACCCCGAGCACGGCTGGTTCGCCGAGCTGGGGCTGCGCTGGTACGCGGTGCCGGCGATCAGCGACATGACGCTGGAGATCGGCGGGATCCGTTACCCGGCCGCGCCGTTCAACGGCTGGTACATGGGCACCGAGATCGGCGCCCGCAACCTCGCCGACGCCGACCGCTACGACATGCTGGGCACCGTCGCCGAGCGGCTCGGCCTGGACACCTCCAGCCCGCGCACGCTCTGGCGGGACCGCGCGCTGGTGGAGCTGAACGTCGCGGTGCTGCACTCCTTCCAGGAGGCCGGGGTGACCATCGCCGACCACCACACCGAGTCGGAGCGGTTCCTCAAGCACGTCGCCCAGGAGGAGCGCCTCGGCCGGCCCACCCCGGCCGACTGGAGCTGGATCGTGCCCCCGGTCTCCGGCGGCCTCACCCCCGTCTACCACCGCTACTACGACCCGGTCGACCCGTCCCTGCGCCCGGCCTTCGTGGCCCGCGAGCCGTGGTGAGGCCCTAGAACACCTGGTGGCGCAGCGCGAGCCCGTCGAGGAGGGCCGCCAGGCCGGTCTCGAAGGCCCCCTCGTCGACGGTGTCGCGGTGGCCGGCGAGGCGGTGGGCCTCGCCGAGGTGGGGGTAGTCGGCGGAGTCGTACACACCGGCGTCCTCGGGGAACCCGGCGGCGAAGGAGCCGAGGGCCGAGCCGGTGACGAAGTAGCGCATCAGGGCGCCGATCCGGGTGGCCTGGCCGCGCGGCCAGCCGGCGTCGACCAGGCAGCCGAAGACGGCGTCGGCCAGGCGCAGCGCGTTGGGCCGGCGGCCGGGGCCCTGGGCAAGTACCGGGACGATGTGGGGGTGGGCGGCGAGCGCGGCCCGGTAGGAGCGGGCCCAGTCGCGCAGGGCCTCGGCCCAGGGGGCGCCCGGGCGGAACATCGTGAGGTCCACCTCGCCGATCACGCTGTCCACCACGGCGTCCAGGAGTTCGTCCTTGGTGGCGAAGTGGTTGTAGAGCGAGGGCCCGCTGACCGACAGCTCGGTGGCCAGCCGGCGGGTGGACAGCGCGGCCAGCCCCTCGGCGTCGATGAGCCGCAGAGCGGTGGCGACGATGCGCTCGCGGCTGAGCAGGGGCGTGCGCGGGCGGGCCATCGGTGTGCGTTCCTCCGCTCGGGTGGTCGGGCGGCCCATTGTGGCAGGCGCCTCTTCACAGCGTGGTGGGGTCGGGGCTACAGTCCCGGTAAAACTTGCAGTGCTAGTTTATCGCCACCCCGCCGCACCGCCCGCCGCACCGCCCGCCCCACCTCACCATCCCCGTCACCCCACGTCCGCGAGGTGCCCGCGCCATGAACCTGGAGCTGTCCGAGGAGCAGGCCGCCGTCCGCACGCTGGCGGCCGAGTTCACCGACCGCGAGATCGTCCCGCACGCCGCCGCCTGGGACCGCGCCGAGTCCGTCGACCGCGCGATCATCGGCAGGCTCGGCAAGCTGGGCTTCCTCGGCCTGACCCTCCCCGAGGAGTACGGCGGCAGCGGCGGCGACCACCTGGCGTACTGCCTGGTGCTGGAGGAGCTCGGCCGCGGCGACTCGGCGGTGCGCGGCATCGTCTCGGTCTCGCTCGGCCTGGTCGCCAAGTCGGTCAACGCCTACGGCAGCGAGGAGCAGAAGCGGCACTGGCTGCCCGCCCTCACCTCCGGCGAGGCGCTCGGCTGCTTCGCCCTCACCGAACCCGGCACCGGCTCGGACGCCGCCAACCTCGCCACCCGCGCGGTCCGCGAGCGGCGTGGGGACACCTCCCGCTCGAAGAGTGGGGGAGACTGGCTGATCACCGGCACCAAGATGTTCATCACCAACGGCACCTGGGCGGACGTCGCCCTGGTCTTCGCCCGCACCGGCGGGCCCGGCCACCGGGGCGTCACCGCCTTCCTGGTGCCCACCGACACCCCCGGCCTGACCCGCACCGAGATCCACGGCAAGCTCGGCCTGCGCGGCCAGGCCACCGCCGAGCTCTCCTTCGACGCCGTCCGGGTGCCCGACTCGGCGCGCCTCGGCGAGGAGGGCAAGGGCTTCACCGTCGCCATGGCCGCCCTCGCCAAGGGCCGGATGTCGGTCGCCGCCGGCTGCGTGGGCATCGTCCGGGCCTGCCTGGACGCCGCCGTCCGCTACGCCGGGGAGCGCGAACAGTTCGGCACCCCGATCGCCTCCCACCAGCTGGTGCAGGAGCTCCTCGCCGACACCGCCGTCGACCTGGAGGCCGCCCGGCTGCTCACCTGGCGGGTCGCCGACCACATCGACCGGGGTCTGCCGTTCGCCACCGAGTCCTCGGTCGCCAAGCTGTACGCGAGCGAGGCCGCCGTCCGGGCCGCCAACAACGCGCTCCAGGTCTTCGGCGGCTACGGCTTCATCGACGAGTACCCGGTCGGCAAGTACCTGCGCGACGCCCGGGTGATGACCCTGTACGAGGGCACCAGCCAGATCCACAAACTGCTCATCGGGCGGGCGCTCACCGGCGTCAACGCCTTCTGACCCCGTCTTCCGACCCCGCCTTCCACCCCCGGCCCGCCTGCGCCGTCACCACCCCCGACGGCCCCGGCGCCCCCGACCTCGTCCACGCCCCCGACACCCACTCGACTAGGAGCCCGACGACGTGCGTCCCGTCTACTTCGCCGCCGCCCGCCGCACCCCCATCGGCCGGCTGCGCGGCGCCCTCGCGACCGTCCGCCCCGACGACCTCTCGGCGACGGTCCTGCGCGCCCTGCTCGCCGACGTCCCCGCCCTCGACCCGGCCCGCGTCGACGACGTCTACTGGGGCGCCGCCAACCAGGCCGGCGAGGACAACCGCAACGCCGCCCGGATGGCCGTGCTGCTCGCCGGGATGCCCGACAGCGTCCCCGGCGCCACCGTCAACCGCCTCTGCGCCTCCGGCCTGGAGGCCGTCACCCTGGCCGCCCGCGCCATCGGCTCCGGCGAGGCCGACGTGGTGCTGGCCGGCGGCTGCGAGTCGATGACCCGCGCCCCCTTCGTCCTCCCCCGCCCGGACGAGGCGCTGCCGCACCGCATCGAGACGTACGACACCCGGCTCGGCTGGCGGCTCACCAACCCCCGGATGGCCGAACTGCACGGCGTGCTCTCCATGGGCGAGACCGCCGAGGAGGTCGCCACCCGCCACGGCGTCTCCCGCGAACGCCAGGACGCCTTCGCCCTGCGCAGCCACCAGCGGGCCGCCGCCGCCCGCAAGGACGGGCACTTCGACGCCGAGCTGATCCCGGTGGAGCGCCCGGACGGTGTGGTGGTCACCGCCGACGAGGGCATCCGGGAGGACTCCAGCCTGGAGAAGCTCGCCCGCCTCAAGCCGGTGTTCCGCCCCGGCGGCACGGTCACCGCCGGCAACGCCTCGCCGATGAACGACGGCGCGGCCGGCCTGGTGCTGGTCAGCGAGGAGGCGCTGAACGACCTCGGCCTCCAGCCGCTCGGCCGCTACGTCGCCGGCGCCTCGGCCGGCGTCCACCCCGACGTGATGGGCCTCGGCCCGGTGCCGGCCACTCGCAAGGTCCTCGCCCGCACCGGCTGGAGCGTCGAGGACGTCGCGGAGGCCGAGTTCAACGAGGCCTTCGCCGCCCAGGCGCTCGCCTGCGTCGACCAGCTGGGCTTCGACCCCGAGCTGGTCAACCCCTCCGGCGGCGCCATCGCCCTCGGCCACCCGCTCGGCGGCTCCGGCGCCCGCATCCTCACCACCCTGCTGCACCGGATGCGCCGCACCGGCGGCCGGCGCGGCCTCGCCACCATGTGCGTGGGCGTCGGGCAGGGCACCGCCGTCCTCGTCGAATCCGTCTGACCCCGTTCGGCCGACCCCCCTCCCGCTCCCACCGAAGGAACTCACAGTCATGACTCGTTTCACCGGCAAGGTCGCCGTCGTGACGGGCGCCGCCCAGGGCATCGGCGCGGCTACCGCCCGGCTGCTGGCCGCCGAGGGCGCGACGGTCGCCGTCGTCGACCTCACCGCCGAACGGGCCGCCGCCACCGTCGAGGCGATCACCGCCAAGGGCGGCACCGCGCGCGCGTACGGCTGCGACGTGGCCGACTACGACGCCGTGGCCGAGGTGTTCGCCCAGGTCGTCGCCGACCTCGGCGGGCTGCACATCCTGGTCAACAACGCCGGCATCACCCGGGACAACCTGTTCTTCAAGATGGCCAAGGCCGACTGGGACACCGTCCTGACGGTCAACCTGACCAGCGCCTACAACTGCAGCCACGTGGCGCAGAAGTACATGGTGGAGCAGCGCTACGGCAAGATCGTCTCGCTCAGCTCGCGCTCCGCGCTCGGCAACCGGGGCCAGGCCAACTACGCCGCCGCCAAGGCCGGCATCCAGGGCCTCACCGCCACCCTCGCCATCGAGCTGGGCCCGTACAACGTCAACGTCAACGCGGTCGCCCCCGGCTACATCGCCACCGCGATGACCGCCGCCACGGCCGAGCGGGTCGGCGCCACCGCCGAGGACCACCAGGCCGAGGTCGCCGCCCGCACCCCGCTGCGCCGGGTCGGCCGGCCCGAGGAGATCGCCTCGGTGGTCGCCTTCCTCGCCAGCGAGGACGCCTCGTACGTGAGCGGCCAGACCCTGTACGTCAACGGCGGGGCGCGCTGAGCCCTCCGACGCCGACGGCCCGCCGGGGCCGGTGACCTGACGGGTCACCGGGGCCGGCGGGCCTTCCGGTGTGTCGGGGCCCTCCGGGGTCGACCGCGTACCGGTGTCAGCCGCGGTCGGCGGCGGCGAGCTGGGCGAGGTGGCGTTCGGCGGCGCGGAGCTTGCGGCCCTCGGGGCCGGGCAGGTAGGCGCGCAGCTCGATGATCTCGGGGGCCAGGCCGAGGGCCTGCGTACGGTCCGGGATCGCCCGCCAGCAGGCCTCGGCGTTGGTCGCGGCCTGCTGGGTCTCCGGGTCGTCGGCGCCCTTGGCCCGCAGCAGGGTCAGCGCGACCTCGCGGTAGATGTCGGCCGCCTCGGCGAGCCGGCCGGCCAGCCGGCAGACGTGCGCGCGGACCTGACGGACCTGCAGCACCGGGGCGGAGACCGCGCCGTGCTCGCCGATCGCCTCCAGTTCGAGGGCGTAGGCGAGGTCGGCGGCGGCGGCGTGGTCGCCCGCGTCGGCGCTGCGGACGATCCGGCCGATCGTGTCGCGGTAGGCGGCCATCGGGTCGGCGGGGGCCTCGGGCTCGGCGGCGGGCGCGGTGTCCTCGGGGGCGGGGGCCGCCTCGGGGGACGCCTCCTCGGGCTCGGCGGCGGTGTCCTCGGGTACGGCGTCCTCGGGTACGGCGTCCCGGGGCGGCTCCTTCGCCAGCACGACCTTGGGCCGCGGCGACGCGTCCTCGGGCAGCGCCTCTGCCGGGGCCGCGTCCTCGGGCAGCGCGTCCGCCACCGGGACGGCGTCCACCGGGGGCTCCTGCGCCGGCTCCGGGACGGCGTCCGCCACCGGCACCGCGTCCTCCGGTCGCCGGTCGCCGGCCTTCAGCAGGCTCACCGGCCGGGCCGGGCGCGGCGGCGTGGCCGGGACCCCCGCCTTGACCAGGCTCACCGGCACCACCGGGCCGGGCGCGGCGGCGGGTGCGGGTGCGACGGGTGCGGCCGGGGGCGCCGAGGGCTTGTCCAGCCGTACCGCGGGGGCTCCGGCCGGAGGCGGGGCCGTCGTACCGGTGCTGCCGGGAGCGCCAGGGCCACTCGGACCACCCGTTCCGACCGGGCCGGCCGGGGCTCCGGGGCCGGCCGGGCGGGGCCGGGCGGCCCCCGGGCGCGGGCCCTCGAAGGGCACGTTGTCCAGCACCAGCCCGTCCGCGCGGCGCGCGGTGTTGCGGAAGATCGGCCGGTCGGGGGCGTGCGTGGCCAGGATGACCACGTCCGGGCGGAGCACCGAGTACACCTGCTGGCGCAGCTGCTCGGGGGCCAGCACCGGTTCGCCGCCCGGGCGTCCGCCGTGCAGGGCCTCGATCAGCGCGCGGGTGAAGGTGCCGATCTGCTCGGGGTCGGGGCTCACCACCGCCCACAGCGGGACGCCCTCGGTGAGCGGCGAGACGGTGCCCTGGAGCAGCGGGAGGGCCTGCGGGTCGGCGCTGAGGTCGGCGATCACCAGGGTCTGCCAGTCGGCGGGCCGGTGGCGCAGTTCGGCGGCGACCGCCTGCCAGGCGAGGCCGTCCTGACGGACACTGCCGGGCTTGGAGTCGCGCAGGGTGAGGTGCAGCTGTCCGCCGCGCTTGTCGGCCAGCAGGTGGCCGCCGAGGTGGATGAGCAGCGGACCGGGGTGGCGGGCGGCGGCCCGCAGGTGGGCGAGCACGGTGTGCGGGTCGCTGGCGCCGGGCAGGTGGACGGCGTCCACCGATTCGGCGGCGAGCAGCACCTGCGGCTGGACGGCGGCGAGCATCGCCGACAGCACGGGCGCCTGGCTGGGCCCGCCGCGTCCCCAGGTGCGGCGGCCGGCGTTGCCGTACCCGCCCTCGACGACCAGGATCCGCCCGCGCGAGCCGGCCCCGAACGGCGAGGCGCCGGCCGCGCCCCCGGGCACCACGAAGGGCAGCGGGGTGGCCGTCGACGGCACCGGCGCGGGCGGCACGGCCGGGGTGGCGGGGGCGGTGGGCGGCGGGGGCGGCAGGGTCACGGCGGGCATGCCGGTGACGGTCCATCCGGTGGAGGGCGCGGGGAGCGGCGGGGCGTCGTACGGGCCGGGCGGCTCGTACAGCGCGGCGGGCCCGGGGGTGTGCTCCTCGTACGGGTTGCGCGGGGTCGCCGGTGCTCCGTCGTGCGTGGGGTCGGGGCTCCCAGGAACAGCCGTCGTTCCCGCCATCTCCGGTCACCGCCCCGCCCCGCCGCTCCGCGGCGTCCGCTGCCCACTACTGCTCGTGGTGCCGTGGCGACACCCGTTTCGCGCCACCCTACGGGGTTCCGGTCCCCCCGATCCAGGCCGGGTGGCGCGGCCTGCCCCGAGGGGTCTCCCGGCCGGTCCCTGAGTCCCCCTCACCCTTCCCCGGAGGCCGGAAGCGGACCGCCCCGCACGCCGCGGGATCGCGGGGTGCGGGGCGGTCCGGGCCACGGTGACGGCCGCTCGGGAACCTCCTCGTTGCCCGGTCGGGAACAGCCGTGGCGCCCGGTCAGCCGGACAGCAGGTCGCGCAGCAGGGCCACCGTGTCGGCGTCCAGCGAGCGGCCGGTGCGGCGGCTGAGCGCGTCCAGGCGGTTGACCGCGCGGACGAGCTGGTCGCGGGCGCCCGCCGAGGCGTAGGCGTAGAACAGGTCGCGGTGCAGCAGTTCGACGTCCGGGGCGACGGCGAGGCCGCGGAAGACGGCGGCCTCGGCGCTGCGGTGGTCGCCGTACTGGAGGCGACGGGCGGCCAGTTCGTGGGCGGTGTCGACGATCGCGGCGATCATGTCCTGCCGCTCCGCCTCCGCCCAGCCGTAGGAGGCCGGCGGCGCCTCGGCGAACGGCGCGCCCCGGACCAGGGCGAGCGCGTGCGCCAGGGCGGCGTCGGCGGTCGCGCTGGTGGAGCGCATGCCGCGGCGGTAGAGGCTGCGGAACTCGTCCCAGTCGCAGGTGACCGTCGGCGCGAAGGTGTAGCCCTCTGCGTCGTCGGTGGGCAGGAACGCCCGGCCCTCGTGGGAGGTGCCGAACCAGGCCGCCAGGTCGGCGAGTTTGGCCGGCAGGGGGCTGCGCGCGTCGGCGGCGGTCGGGTGCGGGTCCAGATGGGCCGCGCCCGGGTGCAGGTCGTGGTCGAGCGCGGCGTGGTCGGCCCCCGGGCGCAGCGCGAGGTACGCGGCGAGCTCGGTGAGTCGGGGCAGCGCGGCGTTCTCCACCTGGCCGGCGGCGCCGACCACGTCCACCGGGCCGAGCAGCCGCACCCGGGGCGCGGTGCGCGAGGCGTGCGCCTCCGGGGAGCGGAGGATGGCGAGCAGGTCGTCGCTGTCGCTGCGGCCGGAGGTGGTCCGGCCGACCGGCGCGGCGGCGGCCGGACCGGGCTCGGGCGCCGTGACGGGCTCGGCGGCGGGCTCGGGGCGCGCCGGGATCCGCGGGTCGGCGCCGGTGGGCGCGGGCGCCGGATCGTGCGTCGGCAGCGGTTCGGCGGGCCGCTCGGGGGCGGACGGCAGGCCGGCGCCCGCCGGGGCCCCGGCGGACGGGAGCTCGGCGGACGGGACCTCGGTGACCGGGGCCTCGGTGACCGGCGGGAGGGCCTGCACCGGCTGCACCGGCCGGACGGGCTCCGCGGGGGCCGGGACGGACGGCAGGGACAGCTCACGGGTGGTCTCGTCGAGCGCGGGCCCGCCGGGCTCGGATCCCTCGGCGCGGGACCCGTTCGCCTGCCGGCCGAGGCCGTTGACGGTGTACCGGGCGACGGTCGACGCCGGGCCGGGCAGAACGGGACCCATGGCCGCCGGACCCATCGACGCGGGCCCCGTGGCGGCGGGCCCGAGGGCGGCCGGGCCCAGGGACGCCGGCCCGGTCCCGGCCCCCGCAGCCCCCGCGGACACGGCGGGCGCGGCCGGATCGGTGCCCGCGAACGGGCTCGCGCCGGTGCCGATCACCCGGGCCAGCAGGCGCGGACCGGCCGCCTCCGGCCCCTCGGCGCCGCCTCCGCCGCCTCCCGAGCCGGCGCCGACGGCGGCCAGCACCGGTACGGCGGCGGGCAGTTCAGCCGGTTCGAGGTCCGGGCCCGGGCCGTCGAGGGTCCACGCGGGTGCCGGGTGCTGGGTCAGGTCGTCGCCGGTGCGCAGCAGTTCGGCGACCTGCTCGTACTGCCGGGTGGTCAGCCGCTGGAGCTCCAGGTTGAGGTGGAGCCCGGGGATGGTGGCCTGGCCGGTGGCGGGCAGGGTCCAGCGGGCGACCGGGCCGGTGCCGCGCTCGGGGGCTCGGGTGATCACGGCGACGCAGGTCCGGGGCCGGGCGTCGAGCAGCCGGCCGAGCTCGGCGGGGACGTCCCCGCCCGGCTGGTGGGCGCAGAGCACGATCTCGGGGATCCAGGACTCGTCGGCCTGTCCCTTGCTGCGGGCCTCCCGGGGGCTGCTGGCCTCGGCGGCAACCAGGGTGGCCCGGGCCTTGGCGCTGCGGGGGCCGATCGCGGTGAGCGCGGCCTCCAGGGTGGCGTGCCGATGGATCCGTTCGGCGGCCGGGCCGCTGATCGGCAGTTCCTCGGCCAGGTCGACCAGGTGCAGGTGCAGCCGGTCGGCGAGCGGGCTGTGGGCCAGCTCGATGGCGAGGGTGCGCAGCACGTCCCGGGCGTCGTCGGGGTGGCCGGACAGGTGCAGCAGCCGGACGGTCTCCAGGTCCGCGAGCACCACCGAGCCGTCCGGGGCCGAGCCGAGGGTGACCAGGGCCGGGTAGGGGGCGTTGGTGCGGCGGGCCTGCGCGGCCGAGAGGAGGTCGCCGGAGTCGTCGGCGCACCACCAGACGTTGGGGGCGTGCGCGGCGCGGAACGGCGCGATCGGCGTGGCCGGCCCGGACAGGTGGAGCTCGACCGTCCGGCCCGGGGTGATCCGGGCGGCGACGATCGCGGGGAGCCGCTTGCCGCCGCGCACGGTGTTGCGGGCGAGGGTGCGCAGGGCGCGGTCGAGCAGGTCGAGCCCGGTGTCGTCCTGGCGGGCCTTGAGCTCGGCCTCGAAGGCGGCGGCGGGGGCGGCCGGCAGGCTGATCCGGTGCCGGGGGCGCCGGACGCGCTGCTGGTTGCCGCGCTTGTGGGAGACCGCGCCGACCATGATCGCGGCGAGCAGCACGCCGACCGTGGAGGCGGCGAGGGCGACGGTGTAGTCGTCGCTCGGGGCGGCCTCGGTGTGGGCGGCGGGCGCGGCGGCGTCCTGGGTGGTGGGGGCCGGCGTGGCGGGGGCCGGCGTGGCGGGGGCCTGGGTCGCGGGCGCCTGGCTCGGCGGCATGGTCATCG
>NZ_JBSGFD010000043.1:0-52328 GCF_053603215.1 Kitasatospora sp. NPDC004240
GCGCGAGGCCCCGCGCCGACCGCTGCTGGCCGCCGCGGCCGTGGCGCTCGTGTCGCTGCTGATCTACGCCGTCGTGCGGCACTTCGTCGGCACCTCGATGGTCGACATGATCGTCTACCGTGCGGAGGGCGCGGCCGTCGCCGACGGCGGCGACCTCTACGGCCTGCGGGTCACCGAGTGGAACCTGCCGGCCACCTACCCGCCGTTCGCCGCGATGCTGTTCGTGCCGACCACCTGGTTCGGCATCGGCTTCCTGCGGGTGGCGATCACGCTCGGCAACATCGGGCTGCTCGGACTGCTCGCCCACCTGTCGTTCAAACTCGTCGGCTGGCCGCGCCGCGAGCTGCGCCCGGTCGGCGTGCTCCTGATCGCCGGCCTCGGCGTCTGGCTCGAACCCGTCTTCACCACGCTGCGGTACGGCCAGATCAACCTCGCCCTGGCCTGCCTGATCCTCTGGGACCTCACCCGCCCGGACGGGCGGCGCAGCAAGGGCGTGGCCATCGGCATCGCCGCCGGGATCAAGCTCACCCCCGGCCTGTTCGCCGTCTACCTGCTGATCACCGGCCGGATCCGGGCCGCCTTCGTGGCCGGCTTCACCTTCCTCGCCACCTTCCTCCTCGGCGCGCTGGTCCTGCCGGACGCCACCTGGGGCTTCTGGACCAAGTACCTCTACGACTCCTCCCGGGTCGGCAAGACGGAGATCGTCGACAACCAGTCCGTACGCGGCGCCGTCGCCCGGCTGCTGCACACCCCCGAGCCCGGGCTGCTCGCCACCGCGGCCGGCGCCCTGGTCGCCGTGGGCGGCCTCGCCGTCGCCGCCTGGGCCGCCAACAGCGCCCGCTGGCTGCCGCGCTCCGAGGCGTGGGGGGTCTGCTGCGCGGCCGTCACCGCCGTCCTGATCTCCCCGATCAGCTGGACCCACCACTGGGTCTGGTGCGTCCCGGTGCTCGTCCTGCTCGCCTGCGAGGCCGCGACCGAGCACGCCCGTCCGGCGACCGTCCGGCGGCTGCGCTGGCGGGCGGTGTTCGGGGCGACGCTGCTCGGCTACTTCTCCTTCGCGATGTGGGTGGTCCCGCACAAGGGCGACCTCGACCTGCACCTCGGCCCGCTCAGCCAGATCCCGGCCGCCGTCTACCCGCTGGTCGGGATCTGCTTCCTGCTCGTCGCGGCGCTGCGCATAAGGGCGCGCAGGCTGGCCGCCGGTGCCCCGCTGCTACGGGTGCCCGGCCAGCGCTCGGGCGACCGGCCCGGCCCCGCGCACGACCGTCAGCAGGCCCCCGCGGCCCGCTGAGCCCGTCCGCGCCGGGGCGGTGGTGCGGCCGGTGCCGTCCCGTCCGCGGTCGCGGACCGCCAGGCTCGGGGCTCGATGCGTCACGTCGGTGGCCCGGTGCGTCACGTCGGCGACCCGGCGCGTCACGCCAGCAGCTCGGCGAGCGAGCCGTCCAGGTCGAGCGCGGCCAGCTCGCTGCCGGGCGGGACCAGCCGGTGCGCCCGCTCCAGCCACGCCGCCACCGCCGGCAGCGGCGCCTCCAGCAGCGCGTCACCGGCCGGGGAGCTCAGCGCCAGGCAGAGCACGCTGCGCCGTCCCGTGGAGGCGCCCCCGGCCGAGGAGCGGGGCAGCGTCGGCCAGATCCGCACGTCCCCCTGGCCGCACGGCCGGAAGGTCCCCTCCACCAGCAGCTCCCGGGCGAACACCCAGGTCACCGGCGAACCGGTGTCCAGGTGGAAGGTCATGTGGACCGCGTACGGGTCGTGGCTGCCGTACGACAGCCGGGCCGGGACGGGCACGCTGTGCTCGGGGGAGAGCACCAGGTTGAGCTCCAGTTCGTGCTCGACGACGCCCGCCGGGCGCTCCATGCGCTCCATGATCGGCTTCCTCTCTGCCTTGGGTTCATGCCCGTTTCCGGGCCCTTCCACCTTTGAGAGCGCGGCCCACGCGGGCCCTTACACAGGTTTTCGCGATTTCTTTGCGGGGCTCGGTGAGGAGTGGTGAACGCGGGTCGGCCGGCGCGTGAGCGGGTCCGCGCGCCGGGGGGTGGGGGAGGGGCGGCGGCGGGCGCCCGGCGCGGGCCGGGGTCCGGTAGTACCCCGAATGGACCTGCGCTGTCCGGTGAATGGCCAACTTCCAACCAGAACGCCGCCGAAGTACTACCCTTTGTGACTGCCCCGCGACTGTCCGCCCATCGGCGGCGCCCTGCGCGCCGACGGCGAATCCGCACGTCGGGCGCGCCGCATCGGCCCTGCCAGGAAAGAAGACCCCCATGACGGACCGGCCTTACGGTGGTGGCGCGGACACGGCCGTAGGCCCCACGCCGGGCTACTACCCCGACCCCTCCGTCCCCGGTTTCGTCCGCTACTGGGGCGGCGCCTCCTGGGTGCCCGGCACCAGCCGGCCCGCCCCCGCCGAGGGCGAGGTGCTGGAGCCGCCGCGCTTCGCGGCCCGCCACCGCCCGCCGGTCGGTGCCCGGTACGTACCGCCGCCGGCCGCCCCGGCCGGGGAGTCCGCGACGGGGCCGGAGCCGGGAGAGGGGGCGGGCGCGGGGGTCGAGCAGGCGTCGGGGCCCGGGCCGGGGGACACCGGGCCGGTGTACTTCGACCAGACCACGGGCGGGGCCTCGTTCACCCTCGCGCCGCACGTCGAGCGGGAGCTGGAGCTCGGGCTGGAGCTCCGGGCCGGCGCCGCCGCCGAGGAGGCCCGGCAGGCTCCCGGGGCGACCGGGGCGACCGGCTGGCAGGCGGACCCGCGGGAGCAGCGGGGGCTGCTGGAGCCGGGCGGGGCCTCGCGGCCGATCTCCTGGGGCGTGCAGCCGGCCCCGGGGGAGACGGCGGTGGAGCCCGTCGGGATCGTGGCCGGTTCCGCGGCTCCGGACGATGTCGCCGCCCAGGGCGGGTCGGTCGGGGCCGCCGAGGTGCGGGAGCCCGAGCCGGTCGCGGAGCCCGTACCCGCGTCCGTGCCCGCGCCCGCGCCTGTCGCCGTACGGGCCGCGCCGACGCGGGAAGCCGTCCAGGTGACCATCCCCGCTCCTTCCTCCGCCTCCGCCTCCGCCTCTGCCCCTGCCTCCGCCTCTGCCCCTGCCTCCGCCTCCGCCTCTGCCCCTGCCTCTGCCTCGGCCTCTGCGCCTGCCTCGGCCTCCGCCCCGGCCCGGCCGCGACCGGCCGCGCGTCGGCGACGGCCCGCGGCGCTGCCGCCCGCCGGGCCCGTGCGCCGGCTCGCGGCCCGGGTGGTGGACACCGCCGTGCTGGTCGTGGTCGCGGTCGCGGCCGGTCTGCCGCTCGGCAACTCGGCCGCCGCCCACGTCGAGCAGAAGCTCGCCCAGGCACGGATGGCCAGCACCCTCAGCCGGCACCAGGTGCAGGTGTGGCTGGTCGACGGGGTGGTGCTGGGAAAGGTCGCGGTGCTGCTGGGGATCCTGGTGTTCGTCGGCGTGCTGTACGAGGTCCTGCCGACCGCCCGCACCGGCCAGACCTTCGGCAAGCGCCTGGTGGGCATCCGGGTGGTGGACACCCGCACCTCGCTCGGGCCCGGTCCGATCGGCCTGCGCCGCTCGCTGCTGCGATGGCTCGTCAGACAGGCCGGGGTGCTGCTGCTGATCGGCGTCTGCTGGCCGCTGTTCGACCGTTCGGCCCGGCGCGGCTGGCAGGACCGGGCGGCCGGCACCCGGGTGGTCCGGGGCTGAGCCCGTCCGCCGTGCCGACCGGCCACGGCGCAGACCGGCCGCAGCGTCGGCGCCCCAGGGCGAGCCGGGCAAAACGGACTGAATATCCCAAGCTCGAACAATCCCTGATGTTCTACTCGGGTCATGAGTACCCACGACCCCTCAGGCCCCGAGCCGGAGGGGGGCGGCACGCCCTCCTTCGACAAGCAGCCCCCGCGGCAGGGCGGCGGCACTCCGGAAGGTACGCCGTCCGACCCGTACGGCAACCAGCCGCCGCCCGGCGGCCCGTCCGACCGGCCGGGCGCCTACGGCGGAGAGTACGGCGGCGCCCCCGGCGGCTCCCCGTACGGGCAGAACCCCTACGGCCAGTCCCCGTACGACCAGCCGCCGCCGGGTTACGGCCAGCCCGGTCACGGGCAGGCGGGCCCCGGACCGGTGCCCGGGATGCCGCCGCTCGGCAGCTGGCCCAACCGCATCCTGGCCCGGCTGATCGACTACCTGCTGGTGCAGGTCGTCGCGATCCTCATCGTGCTGCCGTTCGCCAGCCTCACCGACCGCTCGGGTTCGGCCGGTTCCTTCTGGCTGGCCTGCGCGATCTGGCTGATCTACGAGGGCGTGATGGTCAGCCGCGACGGCCAGACCCTCGGCAAGAAGGCCATGAAGGTCCGCGTCGCCATGCTCATCGACGGCAGCACCCCGACCCCGGCCGCCTCCTGGACCAGGTCGGCGGTCTTCATCCTGCCCGCCGTGGTCTGCTGCGCCGGCCTCTGGTGGTTGATCGACGGGCTGTTCGGGGTCTTCGACAAGCCTTACCGCCAGTGCGTCCACGACAAGGCGGCCAAGACGGTGGTGGTCTCCACGGCCTGAGCTCCGGGTGCCGGGGCCGGGGCCCGCGCGGACGGTACCGCCCGGTGGCGCGTCAGTGCTGCCGGGCGTACTCGCGCGCCGCCCCGGAGGCACCCGCGGTACCGGGCCCCCCGGAGGCACCGGCGGCCGGCCCGGGGCGGTGACCCGGCGCGGCGGAACGGGCGGTGACGGACATCGACAGCAGCGTCGCCAGCGTCCCGAGTGCGAGCGCGAACGCCACCAGGACGGCCACCTGCAGGACGCCCGTGGCGCCCGAGACGGCCAGCAGCGCCACCACGGCGGCGACGACGGTGAGGGTGCCGGTGCAGAGCTGGGCGGCGGTGGGGCGCGTCATGGCGGTCGGTCCTTCACGCGTCGGGTTCGTCGGGCCGGGTCGGTGCGGGGGCCGGCCGGGACCGGTGGGTCCGTACAGGAGTCCTACCCGGCAGGGGAGTTGGGTAAGTCCAGGCTAACCCGCCGGATCCGGGGCACGGGGGGCGCACGGGCTCACCCACGGGTCGTCCGCCCCGGTCGGTACGGTGAGCACCGCCGGCCCGGGTCCGCCCCCCGCCGGCACCCGCGCATCCGCACCGCCCGCACCCGGGCACTCCAGGGGGACCGAGCATGCCCATTCCCGCCGACTGGCCGACCACCGAGGCCGAGGCCCTCGCCGAACAGGAGCGGCTGCGCCCGCTCGTCCTCCCGTACGGCGGGGCGGCCCCCGCCGACGGGCTGATCGCCGGGGTCGACGTCGCGTACGACGACGAACGGGACCTCGTGGTCGCCGCCGCCGTCCTGCTCGAACGCGACGGCCTGACCGTCGTCGAGGAGGCCACCGCCGTCGGCCGGATCGCCTTCCCGTACGTCCCCGGGCTCCTCGCCTTCCGCGAACTCCCCGCCGTCCTCGACGCACTGGCCGCCCTCGGCCGCACCCCCGACCTGGTCGTCTGCGACGGCTACGGACTCGCCCACCCCCGCAGGCTCGGACTGGCCAGCCACCTCGGCGTCCTCACCGGCCTGCGCACCCTCGGCGTCGCCAAGACCCCGTTCACCTTCGACCACCGCGAACCGGGAGCCGAGCGCGGCGCCTGGACCCCGCTCGTCGACACCGCCACCGGGGAGGAGGTCGGCCGCGCCGTCCGCACCCGGCCCGGCGTCAAGCCCGTCTTCGTCTCCGTCGGCCACCGCATCGGGCTCACCGAGGCCGTCGACACCGTCCTCGCCCTCGCCCCGCGCTACCGCCTCCCCGAGACCACCCGGCACGCCGACTCCCTCTGCCGACGGGCGCTCGCCGCGCGGACGGGCGGGGCGGGGGAGCGGACCGGTTGAGCGGTTGAGCCGTTCTCAGGGACTGAAGAACCGGCAGTTACCCGGCGGTTCCGCGCCCGTCGGCCCTGCCCGGGGCCCGCGGCGCGCGGCGCGGGCGGCATTCTGGTTGACCGGAGCATGTGTTAGACATGTCCTTCCGGGACCCGGCACGCGCGGCCGGGACACACGGCTACGGGCACGGGGGAGGCACCGGGAGTGGGTACGGGCACGGGTTCGACCGGCGGAGGAGCCGCCGGTTACCGCGTGGAGGTCGAGCAGCTACGGGCGTTCGCCGCCCAGGTGCGCGGCCTGCTGGCGGAGTTCCAGAACCAGGCGGACGGCAGCAAACTGCACGGCCAGAGCGGCGTCGGCAAGACCGCCTTCGGCACCTTCGCCGAGGCCGTCGACATCCACAACCGCTACCAGGTCATGCGCGACAGCCTGCGCGACGTCCTCAACCAGCTCCAGCAGGCCGTCGACGACGCCCAGCGCAAGGCCGAACTCACCGCCACCAACTACGAGGAACACGAGCACAACACCTCGCAGAAGCTGAAGGTCAAGCTCGGCGAGGACGGCTGGTCCGTGGCCAACCCCTCCGCCACCAGTGCCGCCGCCTACACCCGGACCGTCGCCCCGGCCCGGCACGCCGACGGGAAGAACACGTGGTGACCGCGACCGCTCGTACCGCCGGGGCCGCCGGGACCGCAGCGGGGTGGGGAGAACGCCGATGAGCTACACCGACTTCCACCAGTACAGCCACGGCGACCTCCGCAAGATGGTGCAGGCCCTCAACTCCGGTGAGGTCATGGCCGCCGGAGACCCCTGGCGCCGTGCCGCCACCACCCTCAAGGCCATCCGCGCCACCCTCACCCGGGCCAGCACCGACGCGGCCGTCAGCTGGGAGGGCGTCACCAGCGACGCCTTCCACAGCCGGATGCTCCACCTCGCCAACACCATCAACAACGCCGCGTCCTACGCCAACGACGCCGCCAACACCCTCAAGTCCATGGCCGAGGCCATCGACCAGGCCAAGCGCGAGATGCCCGAGGAACCGGGCAACTGGGACAAGCTCAAGGACGGCGTCGGCGACACCCTCTCCTCCGCGTTCGGCGGCGACGACGAGGACACCAAGACCCCGGTCGCCGACCAGAAGCGCGCGGAAGCCATCGCCGTCATGCAGACGCTGGCCCTCAAGTACCGCACCGCGGCCCCGATCCTGAAGCCGGTCCCCCCGGCTCCCCCGCCGCCGCCAGGCAAGGGCGGCCGCAACGACGAGTTCCAGGAGCAGCCGGACTCCGGCTCGGCGGCCATCGGTGCCCTGATGGCCGGTAGCGGTCCGTTGACCGGCAGCACACAGCAGAGGAGGTCCGGGAACCCGGCGCCGTCGGCACCGAAGTCGATCACGCCCACGGCGCCCAAGCGTGCGCCCGCTCCGCCGCCCCCGCCCACTGACGCCGGAATCAAGGGCGGCACCGCTCAGACGATCCCGAAGCCCCCGTCCACCGCCAACGTCGGACCGGGGACGGGGCTCGACAGCGCGAACCACACCCTGCCCTCCACCTCGAACAACACCACGACGACGCCGACCACCACAGGTCCGGGGACGGGGACCAACCCCAACCAGCCCGGCACCCCTCCCGGGGGTCAGGGAAGCGGCTACGGCAACAAGCCCTTCAACGGCGGTGGTTCCTCCGAGAAGCCCCCGGGTGGCAGCCAGCCCAAGACCGGCGGCCCGACGGGCAAGGCACCGGCAGGTGGCACCAACCCGATCTCAGGGCCTGCGGGCACCCGTGCGGGGAACGCGTTCGGCACGGGTGGGATCCAGGGCGGCGGCCTCGGTCCCGTCGGCGGCGCCGCCCGCGGTGGCAAGGCCGTAGCCGACACAGGTCGCCGGTCCGGAAGTGTCGTCGGCGGGAGTGAGCACGCACCTGCCGGATCCAGTGGGAAGCGGGCGGCGTTCACCGAGGGCGGCTCCGGCCTGGGCGCTCGTGGCCGGATCAAGAGCGAGATGGGTGCCACCGCCGGTATGAGCGGGATGGCTCCCGGGATGCCGATCGCCAACGCCCAACGCCGGAAGAAGGACGAGGAGAACGGCGGCAAGCGCCCCGACTACCTGGTCGAGGACGAGGAGACGTGGGCGTCGGACAAACCGAGGAACCCGAACGTGGTGGAATGACCTTCGGTCGTGGGAGGACCGGCCGAAACTGACCGCTTCGCTGAGTGAGGTGACCTGGCTTGACGAGCAGCCGATGGGTGAGGGGAGCGGCCGTCGTTGCTGCCGGGAGCCTGTTGTGGGCGAGTGCGTCCACACCCGCGGCTGCGGATCAGGTCCGGGACTCACAGTGGGCGCTGCAGAAGTACGAGGCCAAGAGCCTGGTTTGGCCGGTGAGCCAAGGAGACGGTGTTGTCGTCGCGGTCGTGGACAGCGGCGTCAACCCGAACCATCAGGATCTGGTGGGCCAGGTCGTGCCCGGCGCGGACTTCAGCGGTGAGAAGACCGATGGCAGGGTCGACACCGATGGCCACGGCACCGGGATGGCGAGCCTGATCGCCGGGCATGGACACGGCCCCGGTGCCGACTCCGGCGTGATGGGTCTTGCACCCAAGGCGAAGATTCTCCCCATCAGGCTCAACTGGAGCGAGGATGCCCCGGCGCAGCAGAGTTCGGACATCGGACAGGCCATCCGCTTCGCGGTCGACCATGGGGCCAAGGTCATCAGCATGTCGATCGGTGGCTATTCGCGGCTCGACTCGCAGGCGCGGGCTGCCATCAGCTACGCCGTGTCCAAGGATGTCGTGCTGGTCGCGTCCACCGGCAACGGCGGGGGAGTCCAGTCGGCCCCGGTCGAGTACCCGGCGGCCTTTCCCGGCGTCGTGGCGGTGGGAGCGGTCGACTCCGAGGGATTCATGTGGGAGAAGTCGACGGCCGGCCCCGAGACGACGATCGCAGCACCCGGTGTCGGGATATACACCGCATCGGGGAAGTCCAACACCAGCTACGGGGTGGGAAAGGGTACCTCCGGGGCCGCGGCGCACGTCTCCGCGACCGCCGCCCTCATTCGGGCGAAGTACCCCAGCCTCTCCGCCGGGCAGGTCATCAACCGGATGATCAAGAGCGCCACGCCTCCGCCGGACGCGTCGTCGGTGCCCAACAACCGGTACGGGTACGGGATCCTCGCGCCCGCGAAGGCGTTGGAGGCCAATCCCGCCGTGGACAACGGTCCGCGGGAGAACCCGCTGGTGGCGCGCGCCGAGTCGCAGGGGCCGCCGCCGGCGAGTGAGCCCACCGCCGAGCCCGGGGACGGGGCGAGCGGGTATCCGCCGGCGCCGGGGGCGGCGACCGGGGAGAACCGGGGGATCACGTACACGCTGTACGGGATGGCGGCGCTGGTCGGGCTGGTGCTCGTGGTGCTGGTGGTGATCCTGGTGGTGCTGCGCCGGCGTCGGCGCCGGCGGGCGGAGGTGCCCCCGGCGCCGGTGTACGGCTACGCCCCGCCGCCGCAGGGCCCGCCGTATCACTGAGCGTGGTGCCACTCGTCACGCAGGGCGGCCATGTGCAGGACGTCGTACCGCTCGCCGTCCCAGAGGTGGGCCTGGCGGGCGCGGCCCTCGTGGACGAAGCCGGCCTTCTCGTACGCCCGGGCGGCGCGCGGGTTGTAGGAGTAGACCTCCAGCGAGACGCGGTGGAGGCGGACCTCCTCGAAGGCGTACCGGAGCAGTAGCCGGGTGGCCTCGGTGCCGATGCCGCGGCCGGTGCTGTCGGGGCCGAGGGCGATCCGGAACTCGGCGCAGCCGTTGTCCCGGTCGAGCTCGTTGAGGACGGCCTCGCCGAGGAAGCGGCCGGTGGCGGGGTCCTCCACGGCGAGGTCGAGGCGGTCGGGCTGCTCGGGGCGGCTCGCGCACCAGTCGCGGATCTCGTCCCGGGTGAAGTCCCGGCGGGTGCCGGTCAGGCGGTTGGTCCCGGGGTCGCCGAGGGTCCGCCACATCGCGTCGGCGTGGCGGGCCTCCAGGGGCACCAGGCGGACGGTGGGACCGATCAGGGTGGGCTTCCGGGCCAGCGCGGCCTCGTCGATCACGGTGGTGGCCTTCTCAGAGCTTCTGGTACATGACGTGCAGGCCCACGTAGCCCTTGTCGGGGTGGTGGAAGGCCTCCGGGACGGTGGTGAGGATCTCGAAGCCGAGCGACCGCCACAGGGCCACGGCCCGGTGATTGGTCTCCACCACGGCGTTGAACTGCATGGCCCGGTAGCCGTCGGCGCGGGCCTGGTCGAGGACGTGGGCGCAGAGCGCGCGGGCGACGCCGCGGCCGGAGTGGCGGGGGTCGACCATGAAACCGGCGTTGGCGACGTGGGAGCCGCCGCCGTGCTGGTTGCGGTGGATCTCGGCGGTGCCGAGGACGGTGCCCCGCTCGTCGACGGCGACGAAGGTGCGCCCGGGTGCCTCCTTGAGCCACATCGCGCGGGCGTCGGCCTCGTTGATGTCGCGGTCCCAGGTGAAGGTGTCGCCGGCGGCGACGATGTCGTGGAGGAACGGCCAGATCGCCGGCCAGTCGTCGGGGGTCGCTTCGCGGATGAGCATGGTGTCCAGCATCTCCCGGACCGTCCCGTCCGGACCAGCGGTTTTCGCCGTGCACGATCCGTGGCGGCTCCCGACGGGCGTGGCAGCATCTGGGCGTCCGCTGGCGGTTACGCCGCTGGTGGCGGGGCCGGGGCGGCGGCCATGCTGGGCACATGACCACTCCCGACAGCACCGCTCCCGCCGCCGACCCGACCGCTCCCGCGAACGCCGCCGGGGCCACCCCCGCGACCGCTCCCGAGGACGGGATCACCCCGGACACCAAGGACTGGACCTGGGTGCTGGAACGTCCCTGCCCGGACTGCGGTCTGGACACCCCGGCCGTGGCCCCCGAGGACGTGCCCGGCCTGATCCGTGCCAACACCGCGGTCTGGGCGGCCCTGCTGGAGGGCGAGGACGGGGCGCTGCGCCGCCGGCCCCGCCCGGACGTGTGGTCGGACCTGGAGTACGCGTGCCACGTCCGGGACGTCTTCCGGCTGTTCCACGTCCGGCTGGACCTGATGCTCGACCGGGACGACCCGCTGTTCCCCAACTGGGACCAGGACGAGACCGCGGTCACCGCCCGCTACGGCGAGCAGGACCCGAAGGCGGTGGCGCTCGACCTGGCCGACGGTGCCGCGGTCCTGGCGGACGCCTTCGCGCGGGTCGCGGGCGACCAGTGGGCGCGGACCGGACGACGGAGTGACGGCGCGCGCTTCACGGTCGAGTCGTTCTCGCGCTACCTGATCCACGACCCGGTCCACCACCTGTACGACGTGACGGGCGAGCGGGTCGACGCGGCCGGGGCGCGGGAGGTCTGAGGGGGCCGCGGGGCGCGGTCCGGCGGTGCCGGCCCCGCGCCCGGGGTCTGCGATGACGGGGTCTGCGGTGGCGGGGCGCGCGGCGCTCGGCGGGGGTCACCAGCCGGAGGCCTCGCGCAGCATGGTGCGGCGCAGTCGGCCGGCCACGCTGGCGGTGTCGGTGCCGATCACGTCGGCGATCTCGGGGGCGGCGAGCCCGACGACGTAGTGCAGGATCGCCAGGTCGTCGTCGGCGGCGTGGTGGTCGCGTGCGCGGTCGCCGCAGCGCAGGGCGTACTCGCCGACCGCGCCGCGCAGGATCTGCCAGGCGTTCGCGGTCGGGTTGGAGCTGCCGAGCAATTCGCGCCAGTGGACGGCGATCTCGGCGAAGGCCTGTTGCACGGCGCCGGAGGCGTCGCTCTGGTCGGGCAGCCAGACCCGGGCGTAGCTCAGGTACCGGGGTCGGTGCAGCTCGCAGAACGCCGCGAACTCCAGCGGTACGTCGGGCGGTTCGCCGGGCCTCGGGGGCGGCTCGGCGGTGCTGTCATGACGGTTGGTCATCTCTGCTTCTCGCCACGGGAGATGGGCTGCTGACGGGGTCGATCACGTGTGCTCACTCTACGGTAGGCGCTCGGTGCACTGGGTTACCAATCGGATTGAATGCCCGGAACGCGCCGCCGCTCGTCCGGTTCCACGGGGGTCCGGCGCCAGGGGTCGGTGGGAGAGGGGTGCGCAGCGGCACCCGGGGGGTTGTTGCGAGCACGTCGCAGCTGGTCAGAGGCGGTAGAACGGCAATAGCCGCAAGGCAGTTGATGTGCCACCGTAGGGCCTATGGAGGCTCACGTCCACGCCCGCGACAGTCATCCGCACCCGCACGAGCATTCCCACCCGCACCGTGATTCCCACTCGCACGACGGCGCACACCAGGCCGCTCACCACCATGGGGACGGTCACCCGCACGGCGACGCGCACGGGTATGCGCACGAGGGCGCGCACGAGCACTCTCACGACGGTCCGCGCGCCTCCCCGCGCCACCGGCCCGCCCATCTCCGCCAAGGAATCGCCCATCTGCGCCACCGGTGGGGCCATGAGCTCGCCCATCTGCTGCGCCCGCACTCGCACGACGCCGCCGACCGGGTGGACACCGCGCTGGAGTCCTCGGCCGAGGGCCTGCGCACGCTCCGGACGTCCCTGGTGGTGCTCGGCGCGACCGCGGCGCTGCAGGCCGTGACCGTGGTGCTCTCCGGCTCGGTCGCGCTGCTCGGCGACACCGTGCACAACCTGGCCGACGCGCTGACGGCGGTCCCGCTGGGCATCGCCTTCCTGCTCGGCCGCCGGGCGGCCGACCGCCGCTACACCTACGGCTACGGGCGGGCGGAGGACCTGGCCGGGGTGGCCATCGTGTTGGCCGTGGCGGCCTCGGCGGTGTTCGCCGGGTTCACCGCGGTGGAGCGGCTGCTGCACCCGCGCCCGGTGGACCACCTGGGGGCGGTCGCGGTCGCGGCGCTGGTGGGCTGCCTGGGCAACGAGTGGGTGGCCCGCTACCGGATCCGGACCGGTCGGCGGATCGGTTCGGCGGCGCTGGTCGCGGACGGGCTGCACGCCCGCTCCGACGGGCTGACCTCGCTCGCGGTGCTGCTCGGGGCGCTCGGCGCCGCGGCGGGCCTGCCCTGGGCGGACCCGGTGGTCGGGCTGCTGATCACGGCGGCGATCCTGCTGGTGCTGCGCGGCTCGGCGCGCGAGGTGGGCCGGCGGCTGATGGACGCGGTCGACCCGGCGCTGGTGGAACGGGCCGAGGCGGCGCTGCGCGCGGTGGACGGGGTGCGCGCGGTGGGCGGGCTGCGGATGCGCTGGATCGGCCACACGCTGCGGGCCGAGGCCGAGGTGGTGGTGGACGGCGCACTCACGGTCGCGCAGGGGCACACGGTGGCGGTGGCGGCGGAGCGGGCGCTGATCGGGGCCGTCCCGCGCCTGCTGGCCGCCACCGTGCACATCGACCACACCGAGCACGCCGGGTGCACCGATCACGCTGATCACGTCGGCCACGCCGAGCACGCCCGTCACGCCGAACAGGCCGGCCGCACCGAACGATCCGACCACGCCGAACGATCCGGCCGCACCGAACGGGCCGGCCACGCCGGTCACGACGGCCACACCGAGCACGCAGGTCTTCCGGGGAACGCTGCCCGTACCCCGCGGACCGGGCCCGGTGAGCCGTCCGCCCCCGCCGTGTCCGACGGTCATCCGCGGCAGGGTCACGCGCGGGCCGCGTGACCTCCGCCCACCCCCGCTCCGCCGGGGTTCAGGGAGCCCGGCGCTCCACCGGGGGGAGCCGGTCGTCGACCGCGTTCTCGCGCTCGACCTGGACCGGGAAGCACTCCACGGCGCGCCGCCCGGCCAGCCGGGCCGCCGGGGCGCCCGCCGTTCCCGCTGCCGCGCCGACCGCTCCGGCCCGGCCCGCGGTGGTGTGTTTGCGGCCGTCGACGGGCTTTCTGACGGCCCGTTCGGCGTGTTCCTCGGCCGCCTGTCTCGCCGCCAGGTAGGCCTGGACGGCCGCCATCCCGTAGACGGGCTGGATCAGTTGATGGCCTTTGAAGAAGGGTCGGGCCGGGGCGAAGCCGGCGGCCACCACCAGGTCGCGGATCTCGGCTATCTCGGCCTCGCTCCGGGCGGTGAACCGGACCTCCCAGCCCTTTTTGTACGTATGGCCCTGTTCGCCGGTGCGGCGGGCCGGGTCCGGCCGGCGGACGTATCCGGGCAGTCGGCCGAGTCGGAGCTGGGCCGCGCGTAGGCCGGCGGTCTCGTCACGTGACATGAAGGTAAGGGTAGGCAATGCGGAGTGGTGAGGTGACTCCTGGTATGCCTTTACCGTACACCTGTGGTCACCGACCGTCAGACTTCCTGGTCAGCGATCGAATCTGATCGAGTGCGACAAGCGTATGATCGCCCATTACTCCAAATGGGTGAGGGTATGGGGACTTTAGTACGGGTAGGTCCCCGTTTCGCGACGGTTGGGTAACAGTGCGTCAGGCCGCCGATGGCGCGCCCGGGGTGTTGGGGATGGTGTCGGCATGAGCTACCAGATCCCCTCCCCGCCGCCCTCCCTGGAGGAGCTGGCGAAGCGTCAGCAGAACGTCATCACCGCGAGCCAGCTGCGCGCCCGCGGCGTGCCGGCCCGGGTGATCAGCGAGCACTGCCGCCGCGGCGGCCCCTGGCAGCGGCTGCTGCCGCGGGTGTACCTGCTGCAGTCCGGCGAGCCCACCCCGGAGCAGCGGATGTGGGCGGCCCTGCTGTACGCCGCGCAGAACGGCCGGGAGGAGGGCCGCCGCGAGGGTGCGGTGATCACCGGTGCGGCCGCGCTCGCGCTGTACGGCTTCAGCGCGGTGCCCCGGCTGCCGGCCGTCACCGGGGTGGCCGTCCTGGTGCCCCGCCAGCGCCGGCTGAAGGATGCCGGCGAGGTGCGGATCCGGCGCACCGAACGGGAGTTGGTCGCCCGGTCGGTACACGGGCTGGCCTGCGCGCCGGTGGCCAGGGCGGTCGCGGACGCGCTGCGCGAGTGGGCCGACGAGGGCGTGCCGGACTGCGCCGAGGCCGGTTCGCGGCTGGTCCGCGCGGTGCTGCGCGAGGCGGTGGCCCGTCCGGAACAGCGCTGCACGCTGCGGGAGTTGATCGCCGAGCTGGCCGAGTCGGGGCTGGCGGAGGACGTCCGGGTCCGGGCAGCCCTGGACGAACTCCTCGCCGCCGAACGGGAGTCGGTGCTCGACCGGGTGGGCGAGCTGGTGGACGAGTGGCTGCTGCCGGTCCCGCTGACCGGCCCGGAGCTGCGGATGCGCGGCGGCACGTACATCGCGGTGCCGGACCTCTACTGGCCGCAGGCCGGGGTCGCGGTGGAGGTCGACTCGGAACTGCGCTGCGTCAGCGAGGGGGAGGAGGCCTGGGTGCGCGGCGGCCAGCACCGCATGGAGTACCTGGGGGTGCGGGTGGTCTACGTGTCCGGCGACCGGCTGGCCGCCGAGCCGGACGCGGTCGGCGAGGAGCTGCGGGAGGCGTTCCGGGCGGGCGGCACCGACGTGGTGGAGCTGCTGGTCGCCGAACGGTGACCGGCCGCCGGAACGGGCCCGTTCCGTACCGGCCCCGGCACGCCCGTGCCCGGCCCGCCCTGTTCGCTCGTCCCGAACCCGGTCAGGCCGCCCCGGTCAGGCCGCCCGCACCACCGGCGTGCCGACCAGCTCCACGCCGGCCGCCCGCAGTTCCTCCAGCGCGGCCTCGGTGGTCGCCGGTGCGACCCCGGCGGTCAGGTCCAGCAGCACCCGGGTGGTGAACCCGGCGCGGGCCGCGTCCAGGGCGGTGGCCCGCACGCAGTGGTCGGTGGCGATGCCGACCACGTCGACCTCGCCGACCTGACGCTCGCGCAGCCACTCGATCGGCCCGCGGCTGTTCTCGTCCAGTCCCTCGAACCCGCTGTACGCCGCCGAGTAGGCGCCCTTGTCGAACACCGCCTCGACGGCCCCCGAGATGACGGAGGGCGCGAAGTTGGGGTGGAAGCCCACGCCCTCGGTGCCGGCCACGCAGTGCACCGGCCAGCTGTCGACGTAGTCGGGCTGCTCGGAGAAGTGCTCGCCCGGGTCGATGTGGTGGTCCCGGGTGGCGAGGATGTGCTGGTAGCCGGGGGAGGCCTCGGCGATCAGGTCGGTGATCGCGGCGGCGACCTCGGAGCCGCCGGCGACGGCCAGGCTGCCGCCCTCGCAGAAGTCGTTCTGCACGTCGACGACGATCAGTGCCCGGTGCATCTCTACGCATCCTCGGTCGGGGGGCCTGCGGCCCCGGCGGTGCGCGCCCCGGCGGCGGGCACTCCTGGGAACTCTGGGAATTCTCTGGGAACTCTACGGCCGACTCTAGGGAGTGGCGCGCGGAGGCGGAAGGGCTGTGACCGCCCCGGCCGGACGGACCCGCCCGACCGTACGGGGCTGTACGCGGCCGTACGGGCCGGCGCGCCCGCCGTCCGGGTCAGACCCGCAGCTCGGTGGCCAGCACCGGTTCGCCCTTGGACAGCTGGGTCGCCGACAGCGGCAGCCCGGCGCGCGCCCGGACGTGCCGTTCGCGCGCGGCGGCCAGCGGTTCGCGGCCGACCACCTCGCCGCCCAGCACCAGCGGCACCTGCACCAGGTGCGGGGCGAGTTCCGCCGGGAGGGGGCCGGTGCCGACCACCTCGGCCTCGGCGACGCCGTCCGCGTCGGGCCGGCGGGCGGCCCACTTGCGGCCGCCGACGCTGCTCTTGGCACCCGCCGAGCGCTTGGCGACCGGCACCAGCGGGCCGCCGTCGTCCTCCTCGCGGGCGACCAGCTTGTAGACCATCGCGCAGGTGGGGTGGCCGCTGCCGGTGACCAGGCTGGTGCCGACGCCGTAGCCGTCCACCGGGGCGGCGGCGAGCGCGGCGATGGCGTACTCGTCGAGGTCGGAGGTGACGATGATCCGGGTCCGGTCGGCGCCCAGCTCGTCCAGCTGACGGCGGACCCGGTGGGCGAGCAGGGTCAGGTCGCCGGAGTCGATGCGGACGGCGCCGAGCTCCGGACCGGCCACCTCGACGGCGGTGCGGACGGCCTCGCGCAGGTCGTAGGTGTCCACCAGCAGCGTGGTGCCGCGGCCCATCGAGGCGATCTGCGCCCGGAAGGCGTCCCGCTCGCTGTCGTGCACCAGGGTGAAGGCGTGCGCGGCGGTGCCGGTGGTCGGGATGCCGTGGACGAAGCCCGCCTCCAGGTCGGAGGTGGCGGTGAAGCCGGCCACGTACGCGGCGCGGGCGGCGGCGACGGCGGCCCGCTCGTGGGCGCGGCGGGCGCCCATCTCGATGCAGGGGCGGCCGCCGGCGGCGGCGGTCATCCGGGAGGCGGCCGCGGCCACCGCCGAGTCGAAGTTGAGGATCGAGAGGATCACCGTCTCCAGGATCACCGCCTCGGCGAAGGTGCCCTCGACGGTGAGCAGCGGCGAGCCGGGGAAGTAGACCTCGCCCTCCGGGTAGCCGTGGATGTCGCCGGTGAAGCGGTAGTCGGCCAGGAAGCGCAGGGTGTCCTCCTCGACCACGCCCTGCCCGGCCAGCCAGTCGAGCTGGGCGCTGGTGAAGCGGAAGTTCTCCACGGCGTCCAGGACCCGGCCGGTGCCGGCCACCACGCCGTAGCGGCGGCCGTCGGGCAGGCGGCGGGTGAACACCTCGAAGACGGAACGGCGGTGCGCGGCCCCGCTGCGCAGGGCGGCCTGCAGCATGGTGAGCTCGTAGCGGTCGGTGAGCAGCGCGGTCGAGGCGGCCGCGGGCACGGAAGTGGCGTCCATGAGGATGATGCTACTACCACTTAGCGTCAAAGTGACGATTTCTCTTCCGCGGCCCCGGGGCGGAATCGCCCGGGGATCCCCCGGATGGCAGCATGGGGACTGAAAGAGGCATGTGGACAGGTGTGCAGCGAGGAGGAGTCCCCTGTGGGTGTCGCGCCCGTGGAGATCGAACGTCCGGAGGTCGAGAGCCTGCCGGTGGTCGAACCGGACACGCCGTGGGTGACCATCGTGCACAACGACCCGGTCAACCTGATGAGCTACGTCCAGTACGTCTTCCAGGCCTACTTCGGCTACCCGAAGGACAAGGCCCGGAAGCTGATGATGGAGGTGCACACCAAGGGCCGGGCGGTGGTCTCCAGCGGTTCCCGCGAGGAGATGGAGCGTGACGTCCAGGCGATGCACGGCTACGGCCTCTGGGCCACCCTGCAGCACGACTGACCGCGCGCCGCACACACCACCGAGACGACGAGACGGGCTGACCGAAACTGATGGCTGGGTTGTTCGAGAGTGCCGGGGACGGGAGCGCGGCGATCGCGCTGGACGAGGTCGAGGCATCCATCCTGCGCTCCTTCGAGGTGCAGATGCTGGAACTGATCGGGCCCGGGCCGGGGGCGGAACACGAGGACCCGCTCGCCGCGCTGTTCGCCGAGGGGCCCACCGAGGCGCCCGCCGACCCGGCGCTCGCCAGGCTCTTCCCCGACGCGTACGGCGACCCGGAGAAGCCCGCCGACGCCGAGAGCCGGGCCGCCGCCGGTGAGTTCCGCCGCTACACCGAGCCGGACCTGCGCACCCGCAAGCGCGAGGACGCCCTGCACGTGGTGAAGACCCTGGACGGCCTCGGCGGCGAGGGCGGCCAGCTCGAACTCGACGGCGCCGACTGCCGGCGCTGGCTGGGCGCGCTCAACGACCTCCGGCTGACCCTGGGCGTCCGACTGGAGGTCACCGAGGAGGACGAGGAGGGCCTGTACGGGCTGCCCGACGAGGACGAGCGCAAGCCGCTGGTCGGTGCGTACCTGTGGCTGGGCGCCCTCCAGGAGTCGCTGCTGGAGGCGATCACCGCCTGAGCTCCCCCGCCTGCGCCCCCGCTCGGGCGCCCCTGCGGAACGCCTCGGCCCCCGTCCGGTATCCGGACGGGGGCCGAGGCGTTCCGGCCGCCCCTCGAACGGTGAGCGACCGGCCCTCGGACACCCCGCGGGCCGCCGCCGCGCCGTGGCTATCCTGACCGCATGCTGACCATCACCCGAGAACTGCGCGACGCGATCGTCGCCCACGCGCGCGCCGACCACCCGGACGAGGCCTGCGGCGTGGTCGCCGGACCGGAGGGCACCGGCCGGCCCGAGCGGTTCATCCCGATGCTCAACGCCGCCCGCTCGCCCACCTTCTACGAGTTCGACTCGGGTGACCTGCTCAAGCTCTACCGCGAGATGGACGACCGGGACGAGGTGCCGGTGATCGTCTACCACTCGCACACCGCGACCGAGGCCTACCCGTCCCGGACCGACGTCAGCTACGCGTCCGAGCCCGAGGCCCACTACGTCCTGGTCTCCACCGCCGAGGGCAACGGCCCGGAGGACCCCTTCGAGTTCCGCTCGTTCCGCATCGTGGACGGTGTGATCACAGAGGAAGACGTCCAGGTAGTCGAGGCCTACACGGCCTGACCAGCACCCACCTGGGCCCCGGCCCGCCGACCGTCCGCGAACGGCCGGCGGGCCTTCTCGTCGCCCCGGGTCTCGACAGGAGAAACGGAAACATCCGAGCCGTGAGACGGGCATGGAGGAGCGGGCCCGGGAATCTATACGATGAGCCCATGCGTTCCGTCGATGTGAGCAACCAGGCCCCGGGCACCCGCCTCGTGGCGCGCCTGCACATCGACCTGTGCCGGCACGCCGGAGCGATCTGTCCCGGTACGCCCGCGCGCTCGCGCTGAGCCGCCCGCACCACCGGCCCGCCCGCCGACCGGGCCCCGGGCCGACACGCCCTGCCGCGCCGCCGCGGCCGACCACCTCACGACTCGCACAGGAGCGCACCCATGGCCATCGAGGTCCGCATCCCGACCATCCTCCGCACCTACACCGACGGCGCCAAGGCCGTCGAGGGCTCCGGCAGCAACCTCGGGGAACTCTTCAACGACCTCGACGCCCGCCACCCGGGCATCGCCGCCCGCCTGCTGGACGGCGGCGAGCTGCGCCGCTTCGTCAACGTCTACCTCAACGACGAGGACGTCCGCTTCCTGGAGGGCATCTCCACGGCCGTCGCCGACGGCGACAGCGTCACCATCCTGCCCGCCGTGGCCGGCGGCGCGCGCTGACCTCCCGCCCTCCCGTCCGCGCCCGCGGACGGGAGGGCCGCCGTCCACGACCCTCACCGCGATCCTCGTCGCCGTTGCCGGAGGCATCCCTTGCGTTACGACAGCCCGCTCGAAGCCGTCGGCAACACCCCGCTGGTCCGCCTGCCCCGACTCTCCGCCGCCGTCCCCGGCAACACCGACGGCCTGGTCACCCTCTGGGCCAAGCTGGAGGACCGCAACCCCACCGGGTCCATCAAGGACCGCCCGGCGCTGCACATGATCGAGCGCGCCGAGGCCGACGGCCGGCTCACCCCGGGCTGCACCATCCTGGAGCCCACCAGCGGCAACACCGGCATCTCCCTCGCCATGGCCGCCAAGCTCAAGGGCTACCGGATGGTCTGCGTGATGCCCGAGAACACCAGCGAGGAGCGCCGCGAGCTGCTGCGCATGTGGGGCGCCGAGATCATCTCCTCCCCGGCCGCGGGCGGCTCCAACACCGCCGTCCGGATCGCCAAGGAGATCGCCGCCGAGCACCCCGACTGGGTGATGCTCTACCAGTACGGCAACCCCGACAACGCCGGCGCCCACCAGGCCACCACCGGCCCCGAGATCCTCGCCGACCTGCCCACCGTCACCCACTTCGTCGCGGGCCTCGGCACCACCGGCACCCTGATGGGCGTCGGCCGCTACCTGCGCGAGAAGGTCCCCGGCGTGCAGATCGTCGCCGCCGAGCCGCGCTACGACGACCTCGTCTACGGCCTGCGCAACCTCGACGAGGGCTTCGTCCCCGAGCTGTACGACGCCGAGGTGCTCACCACCCGCTTCTCCGTCGGCTCCGAGGACGCCGTCCGCCGCACCCGCGAACTCCTCCAGCAGGAGGGCATCTTCGCCGGCGTCTCCACCGGCGCCATCCTGCACGCCGCGATCGGCGCCGGCCGCAAGGCCGCGGCCGCCGGGCAGCGCGCCGACATCGTCTTCGTCGTCGCCGACGGTGGCTGGAAGTACCTCTCCACCGGCATCTACACCGCCGCGACCACCGAGGAGGCCGTCGAGGCGCTCCAGGGCCAGCTCTGGGCGTAGGGCCCGTCTTCAAACCCCCGCCTGCCGGGCGGACGACGGGGGTTTGAAGACGGCCCCTGAGCCCCGCGCTCCTTCCGAACGCCCGGGGCGTCACGGCGGCCGGTCCGCCGTGACACCCCGGGCGTTTGTCCGTACCGTGCTCCCGGTTCGTCACGGTACGACCACGGCGACCGCCGCGCGGCGAGGCGGCCACGCGGTGCGGAAAAGCTGATCACGCACGCCCCCACGCACCATCGGAGGTACCCGTGAGCCGCAGCGCCGACCTGTGGACGTACGCCGAGATCGCCCGCCACATCAACGTCCGGCCGGAGACCGTCCGCAACTACCGCCGGCACGGGCTGCTGCCCGACCCGGACCTCGTCGACGGCAACGGACACCCCCGCTGGTACGCCGACACGATCAGGGACTGGGCCCGCCGCCGCCCCCGTCACCGCTGAGGCCGCACCCCCCCGGCGTTCTGGTGATTCCAGCCACAGCGCGGCACGGAGACGGGGGCAAAGTGCCCCTCCGCCCTTACCCTCGACACACGCGAGGGCAGCGCTACCGGCCGGTTCACCCGGCCGGCACTGTCCTGACCAGCAGCAGCCAGGACGTGTCAGGGCGGAGGGGCTCGGATGAAACTGACCGTGGTGGGGTGCTCGGGGAGCTTCCCGTCCGCCGAATCGCCGTGCTCCAGCTATCTCGTCGAGGCCGACGGCTACCGCGTGGTGCTCGACCTCGGCAACGGCGCCCTCGGCGCGCTGCAGAAGTACTGCAGCATCTACGAGGTCGACGCGGTCCTGCTCAGCCACCTGCACGCCGACCACTGCATCGACCTGTGCGCCTACTGGGTCGCCCGCAACTACCGCGCCGAGGGCTGCCCCGACCCGATGCCCGTCCACGGACCCCAGGGCACCGCCGAGCGGCTCGCCCGCGCGTACGACATGCCGGAGAACCCCGGGATGAAGGAGGTCTTCGACTTCCACACCCTCACCCCCGGCAGCTTCGACCTCGGCCCGCTGAGGGTCACCGTCGCCCGCGTCAACCACCCCGTGGACGCCTTCGCCTTCCGCCTCGACCACGCCGGACGCTCCCTCGTCTACTCCGGCGACACCGGCGAGTGCGCCGAACTGGTCGAGCTCGCCCGCGACGCCGACCTCTTCCTCTGCGAGGCCGCCTACATCGACGGCCGCGACACCTACCGGGCCGTCCACCTCAACGGCCGGGAGGCCGGCGAGCACGCCGCCGCCGCCGGAGCCCACCGTCTGGTGCTCACCCACATCCCCCCGTGGACCGACGCCGAGCACAACCGCCGCGACGCCGCCGCCGCCTTCGCCGGCCCGGTGGAGATCGCCCGGGCCGGCGCGGTGTACGAGCTCTGAGCCGGCGCCCGGATCGCGCGCCCGGCTCCCACCCCGGCGCCGCGCATGCGCACTACACGTACGTCAGCCAGCGCCGGTAGCGCGGATCCGCCCCCGAGACCGCCGCCCCGTACGCCTCGCGCAGCCGCACGGTCAGCGGGCCCGGCGCGGACGGCAGCTCCCGGTCGTCCAGCGAGCGCACCGCCACCACCCCGGCCGCCGTGCCGCAGACGAACACCTCGTCCGCGCCGTACAGGTCCGAGCGCAGCAGGCCGGTCACCCGGGTGGGCACCCCCAGGTCGCGGGCCAGCGTCAGCACGGTGTCCTGGGTGATCCCCTCCAGCGCGCCCGCGCTGGCCGGCGGCGTCAGCAGCACCCCGTCGCGCACCGCGAACACGTTCTCCGAGCTGCACTCGCTGACCGAACCGTCCGGGCCCAGCAGCAGCGCCTCGTCGTAGCCCGCGTCGGTCGCCTCCCGGCGGGCCAGCGCCGAGTTCAGGTACGGGCCGGTCGCCTTCGCGGCGGGCGGCACCGCGTTCGGATCGGTCCGCCGCCAGCTGCTGGTCTTCACCCGGATCCCCGGCACGTCCCCGGGCAGCTGGGCGGTCCACTCCCAGCCGGCGATCGCCGTCACCGTCGGGGCGTGGCGCATGTCCAGCCCCATCGAGCCGTAGCCCAGGAACGCGAAGTGCCGCAGATAGCAGGAGCGGTGACCGTTCGCCCGCACCAGATCCACCGTCGCTCTGGTCAACTCCTCAGAACTGTAAGGCAGTTCGAGACGCAGCATCCGGGCGCTGCGGTCCAGCCGGCGCAGGTGCTCGGGCAGCCGGAACACTGCCGGGCCGTCCGCCGTCTCGAACACCCGGGTGCCCTCCAGCACCCCGGTGCCGTAGTGCAGCCCGTGCGAGAGCACATGCGTCCGCGCCCCGTGCCAGGGCACCAGCGCGCCGTCCAACCAGATCGTCGAAGCTTCGGGAAGAACCATGCGCCCCATCCTGGCCATGCCCCGGCCGCGGGTCAGGCACCCCGCCCCGGCCGGAACCGGCCATGACCGGGAGCGGAACCCCCCGTCTCGCCACGCGAAACCCCCGGACCCGCCGCATCCGCCTCAACTACCCTGCGGCGGATGGAGAACGGCACACCCCGGGACGACGGCGCCACGCTGTACGCCCACCTGCTCGCCGAACCCGGACCCGCCCCCGCCGCCCTCGGCTGGGAACCGGCCCGCCTGACCGCCGCCACCGCCGAACTGCGCGCCCTCGGCCTGCTCCAGCCCACCGCCGGCCCCACCCCCGGCGGCCGCACCACCGTCTCGGCCGTCTCCGTCGACACCGCCGTACGCCAACTGCTCCTCGACGCCGACACCCAGGTCGCCGCCCTCTTCGACGCCCTCCGCCGCACCCGCGAGTCCGTCGAGCACCTGCACACCGGCTACCTGCCGGTCCAGCACCGCCACCGCGACGGCACCGCCCTCGAACTCGTCCGCGGCGCCGACCGGATCGCCGCCCTGCTGGAGGACGCCGCCCGCGGCGCCCGCACCGAGGCCCTGTCGCTGCGCCCCGGCCAGGACCTCTCCGGCCTGGCCCTGGCCGGCAAGCTCGCCCGCGAACGGCTCGCCCTCGACCACGGCGCGGCGCTGCGCACGATCTACCCCGCCGCCGTACTGCGCCGCCCCGCCGTGTTGGCGCACGTCCGGGAGCTGACCGCGGCCGGGGCCCGGATCCGGGCGGCGCACACCCTGCCGCTGTGGTTGATCGTGGTGGACGCCCGGCTGGCGATCCTGCCCGCGCCGGGGGCCGGCCCCGGCGGGGACGGCGCGGCCGCGGAGGCCGCGGTGGTGGTGCGCGAGCCGTCCGTGGTGGCGCTGGTCGCGGAGCTGTTCGAGTACTTCTGGGCGGCCGCCTGGATCCCGCCCGAGCTGCTCGAACAGCCCTCCTCGGCAAGGGAGTTGGGTGGCCGCCAGCGGGAGGTGCTGCGGCTGCTGGCGGCCGGTCTGACCGATGCCGCGATCGGTCGCAAGCTGGAGGTGTCCGAGCGGACGGTCCGCCGGCTGGTCGCCGAGCTGACCGCCGACCTGGGAGCGGAGAGCCGCTTCCAGGCCGGCGTGCACGCCACCCGGCTGGGGCTGCTCTAGAGCTTCTGGAGCGGTGCGGGCACCGGGAGGCCGAGGTGCTCGCGCAGGGTCGTCCCGGTGTACTCGGTGCGGTACACCCCGCGCTCCTGGAGCAGCGGGACGACCTTGTCGACGAACTCGTCCAGCCCGCCGGGGGTGAGGTGCGGGACCAGGATGAAGCCGTCCGCCGCGTCGGTCAGCACCCACTCCTCGATCTGGGCGGCCACCGTGGCCGGGGTGCCGACGAAGGTCTGCCGGCCGGTCAGCTCGATGACCAGCTCGCGGCTGCTCAGCTTCCGCTCCTCGGCCACCGCCCGCCACCGGGCGGCGATCTCCAGCGGGTCGCCGATCCTGGTCCGGCCCTGGACCAGACCGCTGTCCGGCACCGGGTCGACGGCCGGCAGCGGCCCGTCCACGTCGTGGTCGGACAGGTCGATGCCCCAGACCTGCTCCAGGTGGGCGATCGCGGTCCGCGGCCCGACCTGGGCGCGGCGGATCACCGCGGCGCGCTCGGCGGCCTCCGCCTCGGTGTCGCCGAGGACGTGGCCGACCCCGGGCATGATCTTCAGCTGGTCGGGGGTGCGTCCGTACGCGGCCAGCCGGCGCTTGACGTCGGCGTGGAAGGCGCGGGCGGCGGCCGGTTCGGAGTGCCGGCTGAAGATGACGTCGGCCGATGCGGCGGCGAACTCGCGGCCCTCGTCCGAGTCGCCGGCCTGGATGACCACCGGGTGGCCCTGCGGCGGGCGCGGCAGCGAGAGCCGGCCCTCGACGTCGAACTGGGGCCCGACGTGCCGTACCGGCTCCTCCCCACCGTCCCAGAACTCCCGCGCCAGCTGCAGGAATTCGGCGGCCCGGGTGTAGCGGTCGGCGCGGTCGAGGTAGCCGCCCCGGCGGAAGTTCTCGCCGGTGAAGGCGTCCGAGGAGGTGACCACGTTCCAGGCCGCGCGCCCGCCGGAGAGGTGGTCCAGCGAGGCGAGGCGCCGGGCCAGTTCGTACGGCTCGTTGAAGGTGGCGTTCACGGTGGCGGCCAGCCCGAGGCGGGTGGTGACGGCGGCCAGCGCGTTCAGCACGGTGAGGGACTCGGGCCGGCCGACCACGTCCAGGTCGTGGATGCGGCCCTTCACCTCACGCAGCCGCAGGCCCTCGGCGAGGAAGAAGAAGTCGAACAGGCCGCGCTCGGCGGTCGCGGCGAGGTCGCGGAAGGAGGAGAACTCGATCTGGCTGCGGGAGTCCGGGTCCGTCCAGACCGTGGTGTTGTTGACGCCGGGGAAGTGCGCGGCGAGGTGGACCTGCTTGCGGGGGCGGCCGGTGTTCATCGGGTCACCTCGGCGGTGGCGGTGGCGGTGGCGGTGGCGGTGGCGGTGGCGGACGCGGCGTAGCGGCTGGTGGGGCGGACCAGGCCGAGGTGGTCGCGCAGGGTGCGGCCGGTGTACCCGGTGCGGAAGAGACCGCGCCCGCGCAGCGCGGGGACCAGCCGGTCGGCGACGGCGGCGAGGTCGCGGGCGGGGTCGGCGGGCACCAGGTGGAACCCGTCCACGCCGGTGCTCGCGGCCAGCTCGTCGGCGAGGTCGTCCACCGCGCGGTCGTCGGGCAGGGCGACCGGGGTGCGGGCGAGCACCCGCAGGTCCTCGCCGGCCAGCAGGCGCAGCGCGGTGGCGGCCTCCCGGCGGGTGGCCGGGTCGGGGGCCTCCAGCAGGGCCACGTCGGCGTGCCGGACGGCGGTCGCCAGCCGGGCGCGGCCGCCGGGGGAGGCGTCCCGGGCCAGGTCGGAGGCGTGCACCGGGACGGCGATCACCGGCCGGCCCTGGGGCGGGCGCGGGGTGATCGAGGGGCCGCGGACCGAGAAGTACGGGCCCTCGAAGTCGATGTGATGGAGCTTGTCGCGGTCGATGAACCGGCCGGTGGCGACGTCCCGGATCTCGGCGTCGTCCTCCCAGCTGTCCCAGAGCCGGGAGGCCACCTCGGCGGCGTCGCCGGCCTCCGTCCAGAGCCGGTCGGCGGGGGCGGCGTCGCGCCGGCCGAAGGCCCTGGCCTCGGCCCCGGTGCCGGAGACGCCGACCAGCCAGCCGGCCCGGCCCTCGCTCACCCAGTCCAGGGTGTTGACGGATATCGAGGTGTGGAAGGGCTCGGTGTGGGTGGTGGTGACGGTCGGGACCAGGCCGAGGCCGGCGGTGACCGGCGCGATCCGGGCGAGGGTGGCGAGCGCGTCCGGGCGGCGCGGCTCGGGGGCGTAGGAGTCGTCCAGGGTGACGAAGTCGAGGGTGGCCCGTTCGGCGAGCCGGGCGAGGGCGGTGAAGTGCCCGGCGTCGACGTGGCCGGGACTGTCCAGGGCGGCGGAGAGGTGCAGCTGGCGGGGCATGGTGAGGCCTTGACTTTCCTCGTGCGGGAACGCGGGTGCGCGGTGGGCGGGGGTGCGCCGTGCGCGGGCGCGCCGGGGCGTGGCGGTGCGCCGGGGCACGGAGGTGCCGGGCGTACGGACGCCGCGGGGCGCAGGGGAGCCCTGGGAAGGGCGGACACGAGAGGCGGGCCGGCGGGGAGGTCAGCCGGGCGGCCGGGAGGAACGGGTCAGGCGCAACACGCCGCGGACCACACACGACCGAAGTCGATGTGGCTGCGGGTGACCAGCGGGCGCGGGGCGTTCATCGCCCCAGTTGACCAGCGCGGCCGGTGGTTCGTCAACCGCCTTCCCGAGGGGCGGGACCGTGCGGCCCGCGGCCCGTCCCGGCCGGGCCCGGGGACGGGAACGGCGCCGCCCCGCCACTCGGGGGAGCGAGTGGCGGGGCGGCGCCGGGGTGCGCGGGGGTGACGGGCGTCAGGCCTTGGTCACGTCCTCCAGCTCGTCGTCGTCCTCACGACCCGGGGTCTTGAGGTCGAACTTGGTGATCGCGAAGCGGAAGAGGAAGTAGTACAGGGCCGCGAAGACCAGACCGATCGGGATGATCAGCCACGGGTCGGTCGCCTTGTTCCAGGCGAGGATGTAGTCGATCAGACCGGCCGAGAAGGTGAAGCCGTCGTGCACGCCGAGCGCCCAGGTGACGGCCATCGAGACGGCGGTCAGGACGGCGTGGATGACGAACAGGGCCGGGGCGATGAAGACGAAGGCGAACTCGATCGGCTCGGTGACACCGGTCACGAAGGAGGTCAGGGCCAGCGACATCATCATGCCGAGGACGGCCTTGCGGCGGTGCGGCTTGGCGGCGTGGGCGATGGCCAGCGCGGCGGCCGGCAGGGCGAACATCATGATCGGGTAGAAGCCCGACATGAACTGTCCGGCGGTGGGGTCGCCGGCGAAGAAGCGGTGCAGGTCGCCCTGGACGACGGTGCCGTCGGCCTTGGTGAACTCGCCGGTCTGGAACCAGGCGTACGAGTTGACGAACTGGTGCATGCCGACCGGCAGCAGCGCGCGGTTGATCAGGCCGAAGGCGCCCGCACCGGCCGCGCCGGCACCGATCAGGCTGTCGTTCAGGCTCTTGATGACGTCACCGATCGGGCCCCAGGTCAGGGCGAACAGCACACCGACGGCGGTGCCGACGAAGGCCATGATGATCGGGACGAGGCGGCGGCCGTTGAAGAAGCCGAGCCAGTCGACCAGCTTGGTGCGGTGGTACTTCTGCCAGATCACGGCGCTGAGCAGACCGATCACGATACCGCCGAGCACGCCCGGGTTCTGGTACGTGGCGGCCTTCCACTTGCCGTCGACGATGGCGCCCTCGGTGATCGGGAACGCGGTCAGCACGTTCTTGTAGACCAGGAAGCCGACCAGCGCGGCGAGCGCGGTGGAGCCGTCCGCCTTCTTGGCGAAGCCGATGGCGATACCGACCGCGAAGAGCAGCGGCAGGTTGGCGAAGACCGCGTCACCGGCGGTGGCGAACACCGCGGCGACCTTGTCCCAGCCGAGGCCGTCCTTGCCGAAGGCGTCGTCCTGGCCCAGGCGCAGCAGCAGGCCGGCGGCGGGGAGAACGGCGATCGGTAGCTGGAGGCTGCGGCCGACCTTCTGCAGGCCCTGAAGCAGGTTCTGGCCGAACTTCTTGGTGGGGCTTGGCGCGGCCGGAGCCGTGGCGGGCGCCGGTGCCTGCGCGGACGACTGACTCATGGGGGTGGGTTCCTAACGGCAGGGCGGGTCGGTCGGGGGAAGGTGCACAGGGGGCCGAACCGCGAACTGGTCTACACCACACGTGGTGTAGACCAGTTTTGTAGCACGCGTGGAGAAGGGGGGGAACCCCTGAAAGCGCCGCTGGTGGGAAGCGCTATGAAATCGAAACCTAGTTGCGGATCGACGATCATGATTACCCGCCGTGATCGGTATTTTGGCTATTTGCGCAACAAAAAGAGCCGACGCCGCGACGTGAACGCGGGGGAGAGGTGCGCGCAGTGGGCGGGTGCCGAAGGCGGGCAGGGCCGCCGGCCGGGCCGGCGGGCCGGACCGTCCCCCGGGGGCGGCCGTGCCGCGGTGAGGAGGGGGTGGAGGTGGACCGGGCCCGACCGGGGCGTCCGGGCGCGACCCGATCCCGGGCGCGGCTCGGCCCGGGCGCGGAGGCGACCGTGCGCGGTGCACGCGTGTCGGTACGGGCGGGAGCGATCGGCGGGGCCGGTCACCGGGGCGCGGGACATCGCGATTCCGCGGATTTCCGCTCATCGGCGCGCCGTCCCGGGGAATCCGGTCACCCCCGCGGCCGGGGGATTGCCGTACGCGGTGGTGATCGTGAACGCCGTCGCGGCCTACGCCGCCCCCGCCCCCACCGCGCCGCCCGCCCTTCCCCCACCCGCCCGGCGCCCGCCCCGGACGTCCCCGGGCGCCCCCGGCCCGGCCGGGCGGCGGGCGGATTCCACGGGGGCGGAACGGGGGATTCCCGGGCGCGGCGGATATCCCGCCCTTTCCGGGAAATGCCGGAGGCCCCCGGCCGGACGATCCGGGGGCCATTTCCGGGAAATGCGCGGTGACGCTCGGTTTCAGGCCTTCGTCACGTCCTCGACCTCGCTCTCGTCCTCGCGTCCGGGCGTCTTGAGGTCGAATTTCACGATGATGAAGCGGAACAGCGCGTAGTACACGACGGCGAAGGCGAGCCCGATCGGGATGATCAGCCAGGGTTTGGTGGCCAGGCCCCAGTTGATCACGTAGTCGATCAGGCCGGCCGAGAAGCTGAAGCCGTCCTTCACCCCCAGCCCCCAGCTGATCCCCATCGACGCACCGGTCAGCAGCGCGTGCACGCCGTACAGGGCGGGGGCGATGTACGCGAAGGAGTACTCGATCGGCTCGGTGACGCCGGTGACGAAGGAGGTCAGCGAGACCGAGAGCATCAGCCCGTAGATCTCCTTGCGCCGGTGCGGTTTGGCCGAGTGGGCGATGGCCATCGCGGCGGCCGGCAGCGCGAACATCATGATCGGGAAGAAACCGGTCTGGAACTGGCCGGCCGTCGGGTCGCCCGCCAGGAAGCGCGGGATGTCGCCGTGCACGATCTCGCCGTCCGGCTTGGTGAACGCGCCGAACTGGAACCAGACGAAGGTGTTCAGCAACTGGTGCATGCCGATCAGCAGCAGGGCGCGGTTGGCCACGCCGAAGATGGCGGCGCCCCCGGAGTCCAGGTCGGCGAGCCATTCGCTGAAGTCCGTCATGGCGTCACCGATCGGCGGCCACACCCACACCGACAGGCAGGCCAGCGCCAGTCCGGCCAGCGCGGTGATCATCGGCACCAGGCGGCGGCCGTTGAAGAAGCCCAGCCAGTCCACCAGCCTGGTGCGGTGGAAGCGCACCCACAACCACGCCGACATCAGGCCGATCAGGATGCCGCCCAGCACCCCCGGGTTCTGGTAGACCGCGTCGGCCGCGACCTCGGAGGTGTAGTCCACGCAGACCGAGCCGCGCGCCAGTACCGACCCCGGCGGGCAGTCCTCCGGGAAGGCGCGCAGCACCCGCCAGTACACGAGGAAGCCCACCACGGCGGCCAGCGCCGTCGAGCCGTCCGCCTTCTTCGCCATGCCGATCGCCACACCGATGCAGAACAGCATCGGCAGGCCGAGCGAGGAGTCGAGCAGAGCGCCGCCGGCCGCGGCGAAGACCTTGGCGACGTTGTCCCAGCCGAGGCCGTCCGCGCCGAACACGTCGGGCTGGCCGAGCCGGTTCAGCAGGCCCGCGGCGGGCAGGACGGCCACCGGCAGCTGGAGCGAGCGCCCCATCTTCTGGAGGCCGCCGTAGAAGGTGTGCCACCACGTGTGCTGTGGTGCCGTGGCGCCTGCCGAACTCATCATCGCCCTCCGCGAGCAGTGCCGGTCCGTGGTGCCCCGGGGCGTCCGGGGGCTTCGGGCGCGGCCCGGGAACGCCCGGGGCCCTTCCTGCGTTCATCGGAGTACACATATATTGGTGTAGACCACTTTGGGCCGCAGGGCGGACGCCGGGGCGGAGCCCCGCTGATCGTCATCCTCAGGTGAAGATCCAGAGCACGCGCGCCGAAATGGGCCGAAAGTGGACTAACCTGGCAAACCGGTCCCGGTCGGGTGATGCTTGACGCGCTGCCACGCGGCACCACGGCAGCTGAACCCGCGTCAACACCCCCGGCAGTGACCCACCCCCGGCCTCCTCCGGCAGGGGACCCCAGCACAGCGCAGGACGGCACCCGGCAGAGCAGCCGAAGGGCCGAGACAGAGGGAGAGAGCAATGGCCAGCAAGGCTGAGAAGATCGTCGCCGGTCTGGGCGGCATCGAGAACATCGAAGAGGTCGAGGGCTGCATCACCCGCCTGCGCACCGAGGTCAAGGACGCCTCCCTCGTCGACGAGGCCGCTCTCAAGGCCGCCGGCGCCCACGGCGTCGTCAAGATGGGCACCGCGATCCAGGTCGTCATCGGCACCGACGCCGACCCCATCGCCGCCGACATCGAGGACATGATGTGACCTGAGCCCCCGGCTCGGCGCCACGGCCCGCCGCCCCACCCGGACGGCGGGCCGAAGCGCGTCCCCGGACCGCCCGGGCCGTGGCCACACCGCCCGGACGGCGCCCCCGCCCCGCCCGCCCCGCCCCGCGACGGCGCCGGACCGGACCGCGCCCGCCGAACGACTACGCTCGGTGGCATGTCACGCATCGACGGCCGCACCCCCGACCAGCTGCGCCCCATCACCATCGAACGGGGCTGGAGCAAGCACGCCGAAGGCTCCGTCCTCATCTCCTACGGCGACACCAAGGTGCTGTGCACCGCCAGCGTCACCGAGGGCGTCCCCCGCTGGCGCAAGGGCAGCGGCGAAGGCTGGGTCACCGCCGAGTACTCCATGCTCCCCCGCGCCACCAACACCCGCGGCGACCGCGAGGCCGTCAAGGGCCGCGTCGGCGGCCGCACCCACGAGATCAGCCGCCTCATCGGCCGCTCCCTGCGCGCCGTCATCGACCACCGCGCGCTCGCCGAGAACACCATCGTCCTCGACTGCGACGTCCTCCAGGCCGACGGCGGCACCCGCACCGCCGCGATCACCGGCGCCTACGTCGCCCTCGTCGACGCCGTCTCCTGGGCCCGCGACCGCAAGCTCCTGCGCGCCAAGGGCCAGCCCGTCACCGGCGGCGTCAGCGCCGTCAGCGTCGGCATCATCGACGGCGTCCCCATGCTCGACCTCCAGTACGAGGAGGACGTGCGCGCCGAGACCGACATGAACATCGTCTGCACCTCCGACGGCCGCTTCGTCGAGGTCCAGGGCACCGCCGAGGGCGCCCCCTTCGACCGCGCCCTGCTCGACCGCCTGCTCGACCTCGGCACCCTCGGCTGCGCCGAACTGGACGAGATCCAGCGCAAGGCCCTGGAGGGCTGAGGGACCGGCACACCCCCGCGATCCCGGGCCCGCGGGCTCCGGACCACGGCCGCTGTACAGGCCGGGCCCGGAGCCCGTACGGTTCCCGGAGCAGCCCCGCCACGGGACCGCGAAGGGGAACCGCGCGCCCCCCGGCGCGCGTCCTCCACCGACGGAACCCGCGTCCCCAGGAGGATCCGATGCCCCACAGCATCACCCGACCCGCGACCCTCGCCGTGGCCGCACTCATCGCCGTCCTCCCGCTCAGCGCGGTCAGCTGCTCCGCCGCCCAGAAGGCCCTCGACTGCGGCAACCTCGCCATCAAGATCACCAGTGACATCAACGAGGTCCAGACCGCCGTCGCCAACGTCGCCAACGACACCGCCGCCGCCACCCAGGCGCTCCAGAAGCTCCGCGACGACCTCGACCAGCTGGGCAAGAACTCCAAGAACACCGACGTCGCCAAGGCCATCACCGACCTCAACACCCAGGTCGGCGTCGTCCAGCAGGCCGTCAACGACAAGCGCATCCCCGACCTCAAGCCGCTCGGCGACGCCGCCGGCAACCTCAGCAAGGTCTGCACCGGCTGAGCCCCGGCCCTGGTTAGGGTGGAGCCCATGTCCACCCGACTGATCCTCGCCACCCGTAACCAGCACAAGGTCGCAGAGCTCCGCGCCATCCTCGGCGACGCCGGCCTGGACGTCGAACTCGTCGGCGCCGACGCCTACCCCGAGATCCCGGACGTCCCCGAGACCGGCATCACCTTCGCCGAGAACGCCCTCCTCAAGGCGCACGCCCTCGCCGCGGCCACCGGCCTGCCCGCCGTCGCCGACGACTCCGGCCTCTGCGTGGACGTCCTCGGCGGCGCTCCCGGCATCCTCTCCGCCCGCTGGGCCGGCAAGCACGGAGACGACCGCGCCAACCTCGACCTGCTGCTCGCCCAGCTCTCCGACATCGCCGAACCCCACCGCGGCGCCCACTTCGCCTGCGCCGCCGCGCTCGCCCTCCCCGACGGCACCGAACGCGTCGTCGAGGGCCGCCTCCTCGGCACCCTGCGCACCGCCCCCGCCGGTGACGGGGGCTTCGGCTACGACCCGATCCTCCAGCCCCTCGGCGAGACCCGGACCTGCGCCGAGCTCACCCCCGCCGAGAAGAACGCCATCAGCCACCGGGGCCAGGCCTTCCGCGCCCTCGCCCCGGTCGTGAAGTCCCTCCTCGGCTGAACCCCACCGGGACGCCGAAGGGCCCGCTGACCTTGGAATCCAAGGTCGGCGGGCCCTTTCGCCAAGTACGCCCGGTGGGACTCGAACCCACGACACTACGGACCTAAACCGTATCTCTCTAGCCAGCTGGAGTACGGGCGCACGCTGTGGACAAGGGTACCCGCTGGCCGGTCGGGCGGAGCACAGTTTCGAGGCCGCTACCTGCCCCGGTTCCGCCCGCAGTAGGTCGGGGTGATGGCATGGCAGTTGGGGCAGAGCAGGCGCAGGTTCGCCTCGCGGTTGTCGAGCGGGTTGCCGTTGACGTGGTCGACCTCCAGCGTCAGCGGGTGTCCGAGCCAGCTCGGCGGGGTGCCGCACGAGGCGCAGCGGTCGGGTCGGCCGATGTGGAGCAGCATCGCCCGCAGCCGGTCGCCGGGGACGCGGTGGCTGCCCGGTGCACGTTCGGTCAGGACCTGGTCGGGGCGCAGCCGGGGGCCCGTCCGGCCGCGGTTGTGGGCGCTGCCGGTGAAGTGCGAGGTGTCCAGATCCAGCCGGGCGATGGTGTCCTTGACCAGCTTTCGGGCGCCGCCCGCCTCGACCAGTCCGAGCGCCCGGATGACGCCCGCGACGCTGCGCTGTTCCCGGACCGCGGCCACCACGGCCTCGTCGGGGTGCCGGGTCCTGAAGTGCGAGGTGTCGATGCCGAATTCGGCCAACCTTCGCTTCAGGTACGAGTACGCGCTGTCGTACGGCACGATGCCGAGGTGGCGCAGGACCCCGCCCATGCAGGTGCTCGCGGCGGCGGCCTCCGCGAGCTGGTCGCGGCTGTAGGTGTGGCGGGCGTAGGCGGGTCTGCCGCCGGTGAAGTGTGAGGTGTCGATCCCGTAGTGCTTCAGGCGCCGGCTCAGGTAGCTGTGGGTGCCGCCGGCCATCGGGACGCCGAGCAGTCGCATCAGGTCGTTCACGCTCGTGGCCTCGGCGGCGAGGGTGGTGAGGAGGGTGCGGGTGTACTTCGGCGGCATGCGGGTCCCCCTGTGGGCGTCGTGGTCGTCGCCCGTCCCCGAACGGTGAACGAGCGGGGTGGGGCGGGGGTTACGGGTGGGGTGGGGGACGGGGCGTCAGGTGGGGTCCCGGGGGCGGAATGTCGGGGTTTCGATCGCCAATTGGTACAGACCTATTGACCTATGTGGTTCAGACCACATAGCTTCGGCGCCAATCTGCAATCCCCCACGTGCGTGCTCCCCACAGGCACGCGCCGACACTCTCTCCCGGAGGACCGAGTGTTGATCCGAAGCACGGCGGAGCGGCGTCCCACCGCCGCCCGCCACCGAAAGAGCCCGGCCGCCCGGGCGGGCATGGCCTCGATGGCCGCGGCGTCGCTGGCCGGCCTGCTGGTGGCGACGCTGGGTGCGGCGCCCTCGCAGGCGTCGGCCACCGTCGACAACGCCGCGTGTCGCCCTGACGGTCTGTACGCCACGCCCGGCGTGGACGTCCCGTACTGCAACGTGTACGACACCGAGGGCCGCGAGAAGATGGGCGCGGACCACCAGCGCCGCATCATCGGCTACTTCACGGGCTGGCGGACCGGCAAGGACGGGACCGCCCCCTACCTGGTGAACAACATCCCCTGGGACAAGGTCACCCACCTCAACTACGCCTTCGGGCACATCGGCAGTGACAACAAGCTGTCGGTCGGCACGGACAACGACAAGAACGAGGCCACCGGGATCTCCTTCCCGGGCGTGGCCGGCGCCGAGCTGGACCCGACGCTGCCCTACAAGGGTCACTTCAACCTGCTGACGAAGTACAAGAAGCAGTACCCGAACGTCAAGACGCTGATCTCGGTGGGCGGTTGGGCCGAGACCGGTGGCTACTTCGGTGACGACGGCAGCCGCGTCAACTCGGGCGGCTTCTACTCGATGACGGTCAACGCGGACGGCAGCGTCAACCAGACCGGCATCAACACCTTCGCCGACTCGGCGGTGGACTTCATCAAGAAGTACGGGTTCAACGGCGTCGACATCGACTACGAGTACCCGACCTCGATGAAGGACGCGGGCAACCCGGCCGACTGGACCATCGCCAACGGCAAGCGCGCCTCCCTGAACAAGGGTTACGCCGCGCTGATGAAGACCCTGCGCGAGAAGCTCGACCGGGCCGGCGCCGCCGACGGCAAGCACTACATGCTCTCGGTCGCGGCCCCGTCCTCGGGCTACCTGCTGCGCGGCATGGAGACGTTCCAGATCGGCCAGTACCTGGACTACGTCAACATCATGTCGTACGACCTGCACGGCGCCTGGAACAAGTACGTCGGCCCGAACGCCTCGCTGTTCGACGACGGCAAGGACGCCGAGCTGGCCTCGGCCAACGTGTACGGCACCTCGCAGTACGGCGGCATCGGCTACCTGAACACCGACTGGGCGTTCCACTACTTCCGCGGCTCGATGCCGGCCGGCCGGATCAACGTCGGCCTGCCGTACTACACCCGCGGCTTCAAGAACGTCACCGGTGGCACCAACGGCCTCTGGGGCACCGCGTCGACCACCAACTGCCCGCTCGGCTCCGGCCTGACCACCTGTGGTGACGGCGCCGTCGGCATCGACAACCTGTGGCACGACAAGGACGACGCGGGCAAGGAGTCCCCGGCGGGCTCCAACCCGATGTGGCACGCCAAGAACCTGGAGAAGGGCGTCGTCCCGGACTACCTCTCCAAGTACGGCGTGGGCGACACCGCACTGCAGGGCAGCTACACCCGCAACTACGACTCCACCCTGGTGGCGCCGTGGCTGTGGAACGCGGACAAGAAGGTCTTCCTCTCCACCGAGGACGAGCAGTCCGTGGGCGCCAAGGCCGACTACGTGATCAACCAGGGCGTCGGCGGTGCGATGATCTGGGAGCTCGCGGGCGACTACAAGTGGGACGCGACCGCCAACGGCGGCAAGGGCCAGTACGTTCCGGGCTCGACGCTGACCAACCTGATGTACGACAAGTTCAAGGCGGCCTCGCCGTACGGCGCGACCCGCTCGACGATCGCGCTGCCGCAGCAGACCCTGCCGATCGACGTGTCGTTCACCAACTTCGCGCTGGGTGACTCGAACTACCCGATCAACCCGAAGCTGCACATCGTGAACAACTCCACGGTGACCCTGCCGGGCGGCACGGAGTTCCAGTTCGACTACGGCGTCTCGGCGCCGGGCAACGCCAAGGACCAGTCGGGCTTCGGCAGCCAGGTGATCCGCAGCGACCACACGGGCAGCAACGTGGGCGGCCTCAAGGGCACCTACAACCGCGTCTCGGTGAAGCTGCCGGGCTGGCAGTCGCTGGCGCCGGGCGCGTCGATCGACATGGACTTCGTCTACTACCTGCCGGTCTCGACCCCGTCGAACTGGACGGTCAACGTCGGCGGCACGCTGTACGGCCTGAAGGGTGACCTGACCCGCGGCTCGACCGGCGGTTCCACCTCCTCGCCGACCCCGACCGGCACGACCACCGCGACCGCGACGGCCACCGCCACGGCGACGGCCACGGCCACCGCGACGGCGACCGCGACCTCGACGGCCACCTCGGGCACCTGCTCGGGCGCGCCGAGCTGGGACGCGGGCACCACCTACGCCACCCCGACCAAGGTGTCCTGGAAGGGCCACTACTACCAGAACAAGTGGTGGACCAAGGGCGACGACCCGGCGCTCAGCGGCAGCTGGGGTGTCTGGAGCGACCTCGGGGCCTGCTGATCGGTTCGTCCGATGAGTCCGGCTCACTGAGGTGAGAGACGGCGGTGGCGGTGCACCCGGTCGGGGGGTGCGCCGCCACCGCTGCTTCGTTCCGGTGCGCGCCGACGGTCCGGGCCGGGGCCCGCCGGTGCTACTTCTCCAGGTCGCCGCGCATCGCCGCGAAGAGGGTGGCCGCGGCGGCCGGGGTGGTCTTCGGGAACAGCGCCACACCCGCGGTGGACCCGTCGGCCCAGCCGCAGATGACGTCGGTGGTCGCGGCCTCGGGCAGCGACAGGCACTCCAGCGAGCCGCCGAGAGGGCCGGCCGCATAGGGCTTGGCGGTGGTGGGGTCGCCGGTCGAGCCGTTCTTCAGAGCGTGGTCGATCATCCCGCGCCACAGGTGCTCGCGCCGCTTGTTGGGGTCCTCGGGGACGTTGTCGACCGCGACCACGAGGACCTTGCGGGCCGCGCCCTGGCCGGGGTTGTCGTAGTTGGCGACCACCAGGTTCATGCCGGGGCGCATCTCGCCCGGGTCGACCGGGACGTCGGTGACCGCTCCGGCGCCGGTGGCCTTGGCCAGCCCGCCCGCGGTGGGGGCGTCGACGACCTTGTGCTTGCCGGCCGGGGCGGTGCCGGTCGGGGCCGGGGCGGGCTTGGTGGTGGCGGCGCCGCTCGGGGCGGGCTTGGTGGTGGCGCTCGGCTGGCCGGTCGCGGCGGTCGGGGCCGCGGTGGGCTGGGCGGTGGCCGCGGGGCCCGCGTTCTCCGCGTTCTCGGGGCCGCACGCGCTGAGCGCGAGGGCCGCCACGACGGCGCCCACGGTGACGGCGAGGCGGGCGGAACCGGTTCTGACGCTCTGCACGGGTGAACTCCTGTGGTGACGAACGGAATCCGGGCTGCTGGACCCGGGCGCCGGGCCTGCGCGGCCCGGTGCGCTGATCACGTTAGGACCGTTGAAGGCCTGGTGGATACCCGTTCGTCGAGTGCGGACACCCCCGGTACACGGCGGTGACAGAGTGACACCGCCGTCCACCGCCGCCGGGTACCGGGGGGCCGCGGCAGGGGTCAGGCCGTGCCGACCTCCAGGTCGCGCAGCAGCTTGGCGACGTGGCCGGTGGCCTTCACGTTGTAGAGGGCCCGCTCGACCTTGCCCTGCTCGTCGACGATCACGGTGGAGCGGATCACGCCGGTGACCGTCTTGCCGTACAGCTTCTTCTCGCCGAAGGCGCCGTACGCCTCCAGCACCGCCTTCTCGGGGTCGGAGAGCAGGGTGACCTTGAGGTCCTCGGCCTCGCGGAACTTCCCGAGCTTCTCCGGCTTGTCCGGGGAGACGCCGATCACGTCGTACCCGGCGCCGGCGAAGACCTCCAGGTTGTCGGTGAAGTCGCAGGCCTGCTTGGTGCAGCCGGGGGTGAGCGCGGCCGGGTAGAAGTAGACGATCACCTTGCGGCCGAGGTGGCCGGCCAGGGACACCTGGTTGCCGTCGGCGTCGGACAGGGTGAAGGCCGGCGCGGTGTCGCCGGGCTGAAGACGCTCGCTCACGGTGGACTCTCCTGAAGCGTGGACCGGTGGTCGTACCACGGCAAACTTACCCCCGATGGTGGGTGGGGCCGCGCGGCCCCGCTCGGCAGCTGACAGACTGGGCCGGTCGCACCGGACGACAACAGTGACGTAGTAGTGAAGTGGGGTGGCCCGCGTGGGCGAGGCGAGGACGAAGGACCAGGCGGGGCGGACGACCGCCCAGATCGAGGCGGACATCGCCCGTACCCGCACCCAGCTGGCGGCGACCCTGGACGAGCTCGCGATGCGGGTGCACCCGACCACCGTCTCCGCCCAGGTCAAGGCGAAGGCCGTGGCCGCCGTCGAGGAGCGGGCCGGCCGGGCGTACGTGGCCGCCCACGCCGCGGTCGAGAGGGCCCGGGCCCAGTTCGTGGACGAGCAGGGGCAGCCGCGCAAGGAGCGGGTCGTGCCGGCCGCGCTGGTGGGCGTCGGTCTGGTGCTGCTGGTGGCCTCCGCGCGCCGGCGCCGCAAGCGCTGAGCCGCTCCCCGGCGGCCGCCGCCCGGCTCCGGTGACCGCCCGCGGCGCCGCCCGGATGTCGGTCGGCATCACGTCGGGGGCCGTGGGGCGGTACCTTCGGGGCGTGAGTACGAACGACGAACGTGAGCAGTCCGACTCCCCGCGCCACGACCGGCTGGGCGAGAAGCTGCCGATCAAGATGCTGCACGACCGGGTCCTGGTGAAGACCGAGGGCGGCGAGGGCGAGCGGCGCTCGACCGGCGGCATCCTCATCCCGGCGACCGCGGAGCTGAGTAAAAGGTGCGCGTGGGCGGAAGCTGTTGCGGTCGGCCAGAGCGTGCGCTCCGTCGAGCCGGGCGACCGGGTGCTGTACGACCCGGAGGACAAGCTGGAGGTCGAGGTCCGCGGCGCCACGTACGTGCTGCTGCGCGAGCGTGATCTGCACGCGGTCGCGGCGATGCGCTTCGGCGACACGGAGGGCTCGACCGGGCTGTACCTCTGAGCCTCCCCGGGATCCCCGGGCCGCCCGGGACGTCCGGACCCCTCGGGACGTCCGGGCCCCTCGGGACCCCCGGGCCGGGAGCGGCTCGCGGCGGGCCGTCACGCGTGAGGCGTGACGGCCCGCCGTCGTCTGTCGGTGGCGGGTAGTAGCGTCCGGCCATGAGCTCTCGTCTGCCCACGGTCGATGACGGTCAGCGGCGTGCCCGGCTCGGGCGGCGTCACCTCCTGGTGCCCGCGGCGCGGGCGGGCCGGGTGGAGGAGGTGGCGGACGCGGTGGTCGGGCTGCACGCCTCGGACCCCGCGACGGTGTACCTGTCGGCGTGCGCGCGCCTCGCGGAGCCCTCGGCCGGGGAGGTGGAGCGGGCGCTGTACGAGGACGTCACCCTGGTGAAGCTGCTGTCGATGCGGCGGACGGTGTTCGCGGTCACCGAGGGCTTCGCGCCGTACGTCAGCTCCTCGACGGCCCGGGCGATCGCGGCCAAGGAGCGGGCCACGCTGCTCAAGCACCTGGCACAGTTCGCGGAGGGCTGGGACGCGGCGAGGCTGGCGGCCACCGAGCGGGAGGTGCTGGCCGCGCTGGAGCGGCGCGGCGAGGCGACGACGTCCGAACTCGGTGCCGACGTACCGGCGTTGCGTGAGACGATGCTGATGGCGGTGGGCAAGCCGTACGAGAACCGGCAGAGCGTGGGCAGCCGGCTGCTGCGGCAGCTCGCCTCGGACGGGCACGTCCGCCGCTGCCGGCCGCGTGGCTCCTGGCTGAGCAGCATCTACCCGTGGGCGCCGGTGCCGCAGTGGCCGGAGCTGCCGGTGCGGGAGTCCAAGGCCGAGGTGGTGCGGCGCTGGCTGGCGGCGTTCGGGCCGGCCACGGTGGAGGACGTGAAGTGGTGGACGGGCTGGACGCTCGGGGACACCCGCAGGGCGCTGGCCGACGTGGCCGCCGAGGAGGTCGCGCTGGACGGTGGGGGGAGCGGCCTGGTGCTGCCGGGGGACGCCGCCGCGGTGGCGGAGCCGGAGCCGTGGGCCGCCCTGCTGCCGGGGCTGGACCCGACCGTGATGGGCTGGCGCGGGCGTGACTGGTACCTGCGGCCCGAGGACGTGCCGGCGCTGTTCGACCGGGCGGGCAACGCCGGGCCGACCGTGTGGTGGAACGGCCGGGTGGTCGGCGGCTGGGCGCAGCGGGCGGACGGCGAGGTGGTGTGGCGGCTGTTCGAGGACCTGGGCGCGGAGGCCGCGGCGGCGGTCGGGGTGGAGGCCGCGCGGTTGTCGGGCTGGCTGGGGGAGGTCCGGGTGACACCGCGGTTCCGTACGCCGCTGGAGCGGGAGCTCAGCGCCTAGGGTCGCGGGAGCTCAGCGCCTGGGGACGCGGCGGATCACGGCTTGGGGGGCGGGGTGGTGCCGGCGGCCGGGGTGGGGGTCCGGTCGGTGGTCGGGCGGGTGGGGGTCGGCTGGGCGGTGGGGGTGGCCGCCCGGCTGGGCTCGGGGCCCGGCTGGGCGGGGGCCTGGGTGGGCTGGGGCGGCGGGGTGCCGCCGGGGCCGGGCCGGGGCTGCTCGGTGGGCGCGGCCGGGGTGCTGGGCGTGGTGGTGGCGGTCGGGCCGGGGGTCCGGGGCGGGGTGGTGGTGAACCGTTCGGGCCGGCGGTTGGCGCGGGTGAACTGCAGGTCGAAGTCCTGGACGTCGGTGCCGTCCAGGGCCTCGCTCATGTAGGCGGTCCAGATCTGGGTGGGGAAGGCGCCGCCGTTGACGCGGTCGAAGCCGGCGGTGCCGGCCAGCGGCTCCTTGGCGTGGGTCTTCGGGTGCTCGCGGAACAGGCCGACGGTGGTGGCGAGTTCGGGGGTGTAGCCGGCGAACCAGGCGGAGAGGTTGGAGTCGGTGGTGCCGGTCTTGCCGGCGGCCGGGCGGCCGAGGTCGAGGGCGGCGGCTCCGGTGCCGCGCGTGCTGACGACGTCGCGCAGCACGTCGGTGACGGCGTCGGCGGTGTTGCGGTCGATGGCGGTGGTGGGCACGTGTTCGGGCAGTCCGGGTACGTCGGGGTAGCCGGTGCGTTCGAGCTTGAGGACGGCCCACGGGGTGTGGGCCTGGCCGTGGTTGGCGAGGGCGGCGTACGCGCCGGCCAGGTTGACGGCGCTGGGGGTGGCGGTGCCGAGGGTCATCGAGGTGTGGGCCGGGTCCATGCCGGGGACGTTGTCGGGGATGCCGAGCCGGATGGCGGTGTCCCGGACGTGGGCGAGTCCGGCGTCGACGCCGAGCTGCGCGTACACGGAGTTGACCGACTTCGCCATGGCGAGCCGCAGGCTGATGTGGCCGTAGTCGATGTCGTCCTCGTTGGGCGGCGCGTACGGGGTGGGGCCGCCGACGACGGGCCGTTCGCTGGTGCCGTCGTACCGGGTCTCGGCGGTGATCGGGCGTCCGTCGCCGCTGCTGCGGCCGGAGTTGAGGCCGGCGGCGAGGTCGAAGGGCTTGAAGGTGGAGCCGATCTGGTTGTCCTGGCGCAGCGCGTCGTTGTAGGGCTGCTTGGCGTAGTCGGGGCCGCCGTAGACGGCGACGATCCGGCCGGTGGCGGTCTCGACGGAGGCGCCGGCGACGCGGACGTCGGTGTCGGTGGTGGGGCGGGCCTTGGCGTCGAGCTCGTCGGTGAGCTCCTGCTGGACGGCCTTGGTGAAGGCGTCCTGCTTGGCCTTGTCGAAGCTGGTGGTGATCCGCCAGCCGCCGGCCTTGAGGGTGGCGCTGTCGAGGATGCCGGCGGAGACGAGGTAGTCGTCGGCGACGCCGACCAGGTAGCCGGCCTGGCCGGCGAGGCCGGTGGCGGGCTGCGGTTCGATCGGTTCGGGGAAGGTGGTGGCGGCGCGGGTGGCGGGGTCCAGGAAGCCGAGCTGGACCATGCCGTCGAGGGTGTAGTTCCAGCGGGCGACGGCCTTCTCGCGGTTGGCGGGGGTGGCGACGCGCACGTCGTAGGCGCTGGGGGCCTGGAGGACGGCGGCGAGGTAGGCGCCCTGGGCGAGGCTGAGCCGGTCGACGTCGACGCCGTAGTAGGCGTTGGCGGCGCTCTGGATGCCGTAGGCGTTGCGGCCGAAGTAACTGGTGTTGAGGTAGCCGGTGAGGATCTCCTCCTTGTCGCGCTGCTGGTCGACCTTGAGCGCGATGAAGAGTTCGCGGCCCTTGCGGGAGAAGGTCTGGTCCTGGGTCAGGTAGTAGTTCTTGACGTACTGCTGGGTGATGGTGGAGCCGCCCTGGGTGCCCTGGCCGAGGAGGGTGTTCCAGCCGGCGCGGACCATGCCCTTCAGGTCGATGCCGCGGTTCTGGTAGAAGCTGCGGTCCTCGGCGGCGACGACGGCGTGCTGGGTGTCGAGGGGGACCTGCGCGAGGGTGACGTCGATGCGGTTGACGGCGCCGGTGCGGGCGATCTCGGTGGTGCCGTCGGCGTAGAAGTAGATGTTCTTCTGGGCGACGGCGTGCGCGTTGGGGTCGGGGACGGGCACGATCAGGTAGAGCACGGCGAAGGCGCCGACGGCCAGCAGGACGACGGCGGTGAGCGCGCCCAGGGTGACCCGCCAGGTGGGCAGCAGCCGCCGCCAGAGCGGCAGGGCCCGGCGGGCCTCGCGGCGGGCCTGCCGTTTGGCCTGGCGGCGGGTGCGCAGCTTCGCGCTCAGGTTCATGCCGCGATTATGTGCTATTTGATCCGGAATCAAGCGCTTCTCTTTTGGCGCAGTTTCACGGCGGCGGGTGTGCGGTGGTCCGGCCGCCGGGGTCGGGGGGCGCCTCGGCCGGTGCCCCGGCCGCGGCCGCGGGGGCGGTTCCGGCCGGGTCCCGGCCGTCGGCCCCGGGGCCACTTCGGGGGGCCGCTCCGGGGGCGGGGGTGACCGGGGGTCAGTGGCGGTGCGGTGGTGGTGCGGCGGTGCGGTGGGGGTGTCACCGGGGTGGGGAAACCGGGTGCGCCGGGTGATCGGCGGCGCTACGGTGAAAGGTGCAAACCGCATAGCGAAGTCACTCGGCGCAGCTCCGCCCGCCCCCGCCCGGGACCCCCCGGTCCGGCCGGTCGGAGCCGGTCCGGCGTGCGTTCGCGTGGATGCGCACCCTTGTACGCCCCTATTTGTCGACAAGGAGACAATATGCCGAATGCTGTGCCAGCAGCGTCGCAGCTCAGGCCCCCTCCACCGCCCGGGGACGACGGGGGCGCCGCCAGGCTCTACCTCGCCGTGGCCCGGGGGGCGTTCCGCCGCTACGCCACCTACCGGGCGGCGACCTTCGCCGGCGCCTTCACCAACACCGTCTTCGGCTTCATCCTCGCCTCCACCTTCCTCGCCCTCTGGCAGGCCCGCCCCGGCCTCGGCGGCTACGACCAGCACGAGGCGGTCACCTACATCTGGGTCAGCCAGGCCCTGCTGGTGACCGTCGCGGTGTGGGGCGGCGGCTTCCAGGACGACCTCCAGGAGCGCTTCCGCACCGGCGACATCGCCATCGACCTCTACCGCCCGGTGGACTTCCAGGGCTGGTGGCTGGCCACCGACCTCGGCCGGGCCGGCTTCCACCTGGTCACCCGGGGCGCGGTGCCCACCGTGGTCGGCGCCCTGGTCTTCCGCACCCGGATGCCGGAGCGGCCGCTGACCTGGGCGGTCTTCCTGCTGTCCGTGCTGCTCGCGGTCGTGGTCAGCTTCGGGCTGCGCTACCTGGTCTCGCTCACCGGCTTCTGGCTGCACGACATCGACGGGGTGCGCTCGGTGGTGCTGGTGGTGTCGATGTTCTTCTCCGGGATGCTGCTGCCGCTCTCCCTGTTCCCCGGCTGGCTCGGGCCGGTGGCCCGGGCGCTGCCCTGGGCGGCGCTGGTCCAGTCGCCCACCGACGTCTTCCTGGAGCGGAGCACCGGCGCCGGCCTGGCCGGCACGCTCGGCTTCCAGCTGTGCTGGGCCGTGGTGCTGCTGGCGCTCGGCCGGGTGGTGCAGCTGCTCGCGACGCGCAGGGTGGTGGTCCAGGGTGGCTGAGCTCCTGATCGGCGGCGGGGGCGGCCGGGCCCGGTGGGCGGTGCGGTCCTGGTGGCTGATGGCCGGGATGTGGGTCCGCGCGACCATGTCCTACCGGACGTCCTTCGTGCTGATGCTGCTGTCCAACGTCGTGCTCAACTCGCTGGACTTCGTGGTGGTCGTGCTGATGTTCCTGCACACCGACCAGCTCGGCGGCTGGACCCTGGCCGAACTCGGCTTCCTCTACGGCACCTCCGGCTTCGCGCTCGGCGTCTCCAACGCCGTGGTCGGCAGCGTGGACTCGCTCGGCCAGCGGATCACCGCCGGCACGCTGGACACCATGCTGATCCGGCCCGCGCCCGCGCTCGCCCAGGTCTGCGCGGAACGCTTCGCGCTGCGGCGCCTGGGCCGCCCGCTGCAGGCCTCGGCCGTCCTGGCCTGGTCGCTGACCGCGATCGACGTCACCTGGACCTGGGACCGGGTGCTGCTGGTGCCGGTGCTGCTGCTCTGCGGGGTGGTCATCTTCGCGGCGGTCTTCATCGGCTTCGCGGCGCTGCAGTTCTGGTGGGGCGAGGCCAAGGAGATCCAGAACTCCTTCACCTACGGCGGCGCCACGCTGCTGCACTACCCGCCGACCATCTTCGCCAAGGAACTGGTGGCGGGCGTGGTCTTCGGCATCCCGCTCGCCTTCGTCAACTGGTTGCCCGCGCTGCGCATCCTCGACCGCCCCGACCCGCTGGGCCTGCCCACCGCCTTCCAGTTCGCCTCACCGGTCGCCGCCGCCCTCGCGGTGGCCGCGGCCGGCCTGATGTGGCGCGCGGGCCTGCGGGCGTACCGCGGCACGGGCAGCTGATCACCCCCTCCGGCACCGCCCCTCCGATCCCCGTCGTCACGACCGGTCGTACCGCAGAGAGGAAGCACACAGCCCATGGCACTGATCGAACTCGAGGACGTCAGCCGCATCTTCACCGTCCGCGCCAAGGCGGGCCGGTTCAGGCGGGAGAAACGCGAGGTCCGGGCGGTGGACGGCCTGACCTTCACGGTCGACGCGGGGGAGTGCGTCGGCTACATCGGCCCGAACGGCGCCGGCAAGTCCACCACCATCAAGATGCTCACCGGCATCCTGGTGCCCTCCGGCGGACGCCTGCGGGTGGCCGGCGTCGACCCGGCCCGCGAACGCGTCGCGCTGGCCCGCCGCATCGGCGTGGTCTTCGGCCAGCGCACCACGCTCTGGTGGGACCTCCCGCTGCGCGACTCGTACGAGCTGGCGCGCCGCATCTACCGCATCCCGGAGGCCCGCTACCGCGCCAACCTCGCGCGCTGCGTCGAACTCCTCGACCTGGGCGCCCTGCTGGACACCCCCGTACGGCAGCTCTCGCTCGGCCAGCGGATGCGCGGCGACCTGGCGGCGGCCCTGCTCCACGAGCCCCAGGTGCTCTACCTGGACGAGCCGACCATCGGGCTCGACGTGATCAGCAAGGGCAAGGTGCGGGAGTTCCTGCGGGAGGTGAACCGGGAGCAGGGCACGACGGTGCTGCTCACCACCCACGACCTCACCGACATCGAGCAGCTGTGCGGCCGGGTGATGGTGATCGACCACGGCCGGGTGGTCTACGACGGTGACCTGGACGGTCTGCACACGGCCGGCGACAGCGAACGGACGCTGGTCGTCGACCTCGCCGAGGCCCGGTCGGCGATCGAGGTCCCCGGGGCGCGGGTGGTCAGGGTCGAGGGCCCGCGCCAGTGGCTGGCCTTCCCCGCCCAGCAGAGCGCGGCCCCGATCGTGGCGGCCGTCGCCGACCGCTACCCGATGGTCGACCTCTCGGTGCGCGAACCGGCGATCGAGGACGTCATCGCGCGGATGTACGCGGAGGTCGCCATCGGCTGAGCCGGGGGCGGGGGCGGGGTCACGCCGGCGGGGTCAGGAGGCCGTCACGCCGGCCGGGCCGGGCGCCGACCCGGTCCGGCCGGGCGTGGGGCCGGTCCGGCCGGGAGCGGCCCCGGCGCCCCCGTCGGCGCCCCCGCGCACCTCGTCCAGGTACTCGGCGATGGCGTCCCGGTTGCGGGTGAGGTTGCGGATGCGTTCGGTCATCCGGTCCCGCTCGTGCTCCAGGGTGGCGATCATCTCCGGTGTGGCGTCCGGGAGGTGGATGGCGCGGGGCCTGTCCAGGCAGGGCAGGATCTGACGGATGATCCGGGTGGGCAGGCCCGCGTCGAGCAGCCCGCGGATCTGCGCCACCCGGTCGACCAGCCGCTCGTCGTACTCGCGGTAGCCGTTGGCGGTGCGCAGCGGCAGGATCAGCCGCTGCTCCTCGTAGTAGCGCAGCAGGCGGCGGGAGGTGCCCGTACGGGCCGAGAGCTCTCCGATGCGCATGTGACCGACCCCACATCCGATGGCTTGACCCTCACATCTGTGTGAGGGTTCGAGCATAGGCGGCGCGCAGAGCACACGGCTACCCCCCGGAACCGTCCCCGACACCCCGGCCCGAGCGCGGCGGCCCGGTCGTCGCAGACCCGGGCCGGCCCGCAGGAGCGCACCGCCCGGGGCCGCGGCACGCGGAATCCGGGTGGGGCCGTCCGCCCGGGACGGGCACCGGGCAGACTGGCGGGGTGAGCGACGATGCCTTCAGCGGGACCGGACCCGGGGTCAGGTTCACCGCGGCCGACGAGGAGAAGAGACGCGGCGTCCGCCGGATGAAGACCATCGCGACGGGCCTGCTGGCCCTCGCGACCGTGGTCTTCGCCCTGGCCACCTGGGCCGGGGCGGCCGGTGCGGGCGCCTGGACCGGGTACGTGGCGGCGGCCGCGGAGGCCGGCATGGTCGGCGCGCTGGCCGACTGGTTCGCCGTCACCGCGCTGTTCCGCCGCCCGTTCGGGCTGCCGATCCCGCACACCGCGATCATCCCCACCAAGAAGGACGCCTTCGGCAAGTCGCTCGGCGACTTCGTCGGCGAGAACTTCCTCTCCGGGCACGTGGTGCGCGGCCGGCTCGCCGCGCTCGGCATCGCCCGGCGGCTCGGGGAGTGGCTGGCCGCGCCCGGCAGCGCCGAGCGGGTCACCAAGGAGGCGTCGGCGGCGCTGCGCGGCGTGCTCGCCGTCCTGCGGGACGACGACGTGCAGGCGGTGGTCGGCGAGGCGGTCACCCGGCGGGCGGCCGCCACCTCGGTGGCCGAGCCGATGGGCCGGATGCTCGGCAAGGTGGTGGCCGACGGCGGGCACCACGGCGTGGTCGACCTGGTCACCGTACGGGCGCACGACTGGCTGACCGAGAACCACGAGGAGGTCGTGCGGCGGGTCACCCAGAAGACCCCGGGCTGGACCCCGAAGTTCCTCGACCACCAGGTCGGCGAGCGGGTGTACAAGGAGCTGATGCGCTTCGTCACCGACATACGGGACGACCCGGACCACGCGGCCCGGGGCGCCATCGACAACTTCCTCGCCGACTTCGCGACCGAGCTGCAGACCGACCCGGACACCATCGCCCGGGTGGAGCGGGCCAAGGCCGACCTGTTGGCCCGCCACGAGGTGCAGGAGCTGATCGCCTCCACCTGGGCCGCCGTGCGCACCCTGGTGCTCAACGCCGCCGAGGACGAGGACAGCGAGCTGCGCCGGCGCATCCGCGACGGGGTGCGCCGCTTCGGGGAGCGGCTGGCGAGCGACGAACGGCTCCAGGCGAAGGTGGACGGCTGGCTGCAGGACGCCGCCCAGTACGTCGTCGACACCTACCGCACCGAGATCACCTCGCTGATCTCGGAGACCGTGGCCGGGTGGGACGCCGACGAGGCCTCCCGCAAGATCGAGGCGAACGTGGGCCGCGACCTCCAGTTCATCCGGATCAACGGCACCGTGGTCGGTGCGCTGGCGGGGCTCCTGATCCACACCGTCGCGGTCTCCCTCGGCGGGTGACTTACCCTGGCTGGACCGCGAGATACGCGCGTAGCGGAAGAGGGAGACACCGTGGTCCAGCCGGACGGAAGTCGGGTCGTCGGTCGTGGCATCGAGGCGTTCATCGCCGGCATGCCGAAAGCGGAGCTGCACGTCCACCACGTCGGATCGGCCTCGCCCCGGGTGGTGGCCGAGCTCGCGGCCCGTCACCGGGGCAACTCGAAGGTGCCGGTCGACCCCGAGGCGCTCGCCGAGTACTTCACCTTCACCGACTTCGCCCACTTCATCGAGGTCTACCTGAGCGTCGTGGACCTGGTCCGCGACGCCGAGGACGTCCGCGCGCTGACCTACGGCGTCGCCGAGGACATGGCCCGGCAGAACATCCGGTACGCGGAGCTGACCATCACCCCGTACTCCTCGGTGAGCCGGGGCATCCCCGACGTCGCCTTCATGGAGGCGATCGAGGACGCCCGGGTGCGTGCCGAGAAGGACCTCGGCGTCGTGCTGCGCTGGTGCTTCGACATCCCCGGCGAGGCCGGCCTGGCCGCCGCCGAGGAGACCGCCCGGCTGGCCGTCGACCTCGCCCCCGAGGGCCTGGTCAGCTTCGGCCTCGGTGGGCCGGAGATCGGTGTCCCGCGCCCGCAGTTCAAGCCGTACTTCGACCGCGCCCGGGCGGTGGGTCTGCGCAGCGTCCCGCACGCCGGCGAGACCACCGGCCCGGAGACCGTGTGGGACGCGCTGCGCGTCCTGGGCGCCGAGCGCATCGGCCACGGCACGCAGGCGGTCAAGGACCCCGCGCTGCTGGACTTCCTCGGCGAGCACCGCATCCCGCTGGAGGTCTGCCCGACCTCCAACATCGCGACCCGCGCGGTGGAGCGGATGGAGGAGCACCCGATCCGGCGGATGGTCGACGCCGGGCTGCTGGTCACGGTCAACAGCGACGACCCGCCGATGTTCGGCACCGACCTCAACACCGAGTACGCGGTCGCGGCCCGGCTGCTGGACCTGGACGAGGCCGGGGTCGCCGCGCTGGCCCGCAACGCCGTCGAGGCGTCCTTCCTGGACGCGGCGGGCAAGGCCCGGATCGTCGGCGAGATCGACGGCTACCTCGCCGGGTGGGACCGGGGCTGACCCGGCCCCGCCCCGCGGTGTCCGCGGTGCGCCCCGGCGGCCCGGCCGTCGGGGCGCACCGCCGTCCGGGCGGCCCGTCCCGCTCAGAACAGCAGCAGGTACAGGAGGCAGGCCAGCCCGACGGAGAACAGCGCCATCGGGAGCGAGCGGGTGGCCCGCATCGCGGTCAGGTGGGGGAACGGCAGGACGAGGGCGGAGGACGCGGCGGCCGAGGCCGGCGGGGACGAACCCGGCGGGGACGCGCCGGCCCGGGACGGGCCGGACGGTGACGAACCCCACGCGGAGCCCGACGGTGTCGGGTTCGCCGGTGCCGGTGCCGGTGCCGGTGCCGGGGTGGGCGGTGCCGGGTTCGAGGGTGTCGGGGCGGCCGGTGTCGGGTTCGACGGTGTCTGGGCCGGCGGGGACGCACCCCACGGGGCCGGGGCGGCGGCCGGCGGTCCGTAGGGCACGTGGGTCCAGACCGGCGGGGCACCGCTGACGAGGGTCGTGCGGTACAGGGCGCCGGTGCCGAACTTCCGCCAGCGGCGCTGCCCGACGTCCGTGAACTCGACGCTCAGGTCGGCCAGGCGCAGCGGCTTGTCCTCCGGCGCCAGGTCCGGTACCCGGACGAGCAGGCGGTTGGTCCAGCGGCCGCCCGCCGAATGCGCCTCGGTGCCCGTCCCCGTCCCCGTACCCGTGCCCGTGTCCTCGCCCTCGTCGTGCCCGGACGAGCCGTAGGGGGAGGGTCTGCCCTGCAGGTCGAGGTCCCGGCCGCCCGGGGTGATGTCGTACTGCCGCCAGAACAGCCGGACCGCGGTCACCGGGAGCCGGCCGAGGTTGATGACCACGACCGCGGTGCCCCACGACTCCAGGTGGATGAGCTGGGCCTGCGAGGTCTGCAGCTCCTGCTCCCGCCGGGCGGACTCGCGTTCGCTGCGGGCTCTGGCCTCGTCGGCAAGCCGCTCGGCCCGGGCGGCGCGCTCCTCGGTGCGGCGCGCGTAGACGGATTGCTGGCGATAGGTGGCCACGCTTATCCCCAGACCGAGGACGGTGCAGACCGCCCCGATCAGGGCCACGATCGTCTCGACCATCCGAACAGACTGACGCTCTGTCACGTTCATGTCCAGGGCGCCCCGGCGGCCCCGCGGGCGACGGCCTGCCACCCGCGGGAACGCACCCCCCGTGGGCTGCTTCAGGCCAGCGCCACCCCCGGGGCGGGCACGGTGCCCCGGTGCAGCCAGGCGCGTTCGGCGGCGGACCAGGCGCTCGTGGTCAGCAGGTAGATCCCGGCGGCCAGCGGGACCAGGGCGGCGAACAGCACCGTCCCGAAGGACAGGTACGGCAGGAAGCCCGTCCCCGGCTGCGGGGCGGTGGTCGCCGCCGCGGTGGCCCGGCGGGCCCGGCGGAAGGTCACGTAGCCGACCCCCGCCAGCGCCGCGTACAGCAGACCGAAGACCACCAGCTGCCCGGCGCCGTGCGCGCCGCCCACGTGCAGGCCGAGCGGGACGCCGAGCACGGTGTGGTCGAGCAGGTCGTTCGGCGTGGTGAAGAGGCGGTACATCACCGAGAAGAACGGGATCTGCACCAGCATCGGCAGGCACCCGGCGAAGGGCGAGGCCTTCTCCTCCTTGTAGAGCGTGGCGAGCGCGGCCTGGAGCTTCTCCGGGCGGTCCTTGTGCTTGCGCTGCAGCTCGGCGATCCGCGGGGCCAGCCGCATCCGGGCCTTCTCGCCCCGGGCGGCGGCCCGCGCCAGCGGGTGCAGGGCGAGCCGGACGCCGACGGTGAACAGGACGATGGCCAGCGCCGTCGGCAGGACCTGCGCGAGCACGGCGACGACGTCGTGGGCCAGGGAGACGACGGGGTCGAGCACTGAGAGAACGGACATGGTGGAGCGAGCCCTCCGGGGTCTCGGGGAAACGGGGTACGAGACGGAGGGCGGCCGCGGAACGCGGGAGCGGAAGGGTTACGCGGCCGCCGGGGCCGCGCCGGGCGCCCTGGGGCGTCGCCGGCCCCGGGCGTCCGGGTCGCGCTGGGGGAGGAAGGCGGTGCGCAGGGCCCGGCGTCGCAGCACCCCGGCCCGTACGGCGGCGGGTGCCCGCGCGCCCAGCAGCCGCGAGGCGGCCAGCGTGCCGGTCACCGCCCCGGCCAGCAGCACCATCGCGGCCGCGGCGGCGACGGAGGTCAGGGTGGCGGAGTCCGCGGTGAGCTCACCGGTCAGCACCCGGAGCAGGCCGAGCAGCATCGCCACGACTGTCACGGGTCCGCCTCCTCGGTTCGGCCGCCGGCGCCGGGGTGTTCCGGCGGGGGTGCTCCAGACAGTGTGGACGACGGTGGAGCGCGCGGAGTTCCCGGGGGGCGGGAAGTGCGCCGCCGCGCCGTAGCGAAGGGGGCTACACGGGGCTACCGTGGATGGATGAGGACGATTACCCAGCGGGAGTTCCGGAACAACTCCGCCGCGGTGATGGACGCGGTGGAGGCCGGCGAGACCTTCCACATCACCAGGAACGGGGTCGAGGTCGCCGAGCTGCGACCGGTGTCGGGGCGGCGGCGCCTCAGCGCGGAGGAGCTGGTGGCCCGGCACGCCAAGCTGCCGCGCGTCGACTACCAGCAGATGCGCAAGGAGGCGGAGGAGTACCTCGGCCCGGAGGAGCTCATCGGCGACCCGGGCGACGACCCCTTCGAGCGGCCGCGTGGCTGAACGGCGGCGCGGCCGGACGGCGGGGCCGCCGTCGGACGGGTACGGGGCGGCCGGGAGCGCCGGGGGCACCGCGAGCGCCGAGGCCCGGGGCGCTGTGGCCCGGGGCGCCGTGGCCCCGGGCGTGGCGGAACTGACGTCGGTACTGAAGAGCGCCCAGGGCCAGGCTGTGGTCGTGAC